>JBGSMH010000030.1:0-5403 GCA_041740275.1 Phycisphaerae bacterium | reverse complement strand
GTGTTCGAGGCGGAGGACGATCCTGTCCATCAGAGACTCCTTTCTTGGTGGAAGTGGCTAACTTCCTGCCATTAAAGGAGTTCTCTGTTATGTAATTCCACTAAAAAGCACCGCGCGCTTTCACGCACGGTCGTTTAGAATCCGTGCGGTAATCAACTCATCAATTCCACTTGAGAAACCCATCGCATGCAAGATTTCATGTACGGCGGCAGAATAAAAATCGACTGATGACGATGCGACACCGTCGGCGGGATTGAGGTCGAATGCAAATGCTGAGTTGAATCGCAATGTGGCGTCGCGCCGTGTCGTGCCTGAATACTGAGACGCGTTATTAGCGTTGCGCGCGATGTTGTAGCCCAGTGCTTGGAGGTTCGCACCCGTGATTAGCGGATTGGCTACGCTGATGCCCGAGTCGACTGCCCAAGTGGGTGAAGTTGGTAACTGGTCGACGATTGCCTCGGTACTCGAATTGTTGCTTGCGGTCAGGTCTGCGCGCAAATCCGCGTATCCGTTCACATACTCGTACTTGACGCTGCCAGTTTGCGCAACGGTGCTTGAATTACCCAAGTTAGTGTAGTCGGCATCAATGTAGATTGTCGTGGAGTCATCGAACAGGGTCTCGACGTAATTCGCAGCTTTGTCGAACAGGGCAGATACAGTGGAGTTGGCCAGCAAGGCCGAACTCTTCTGCAGGACAATGTTGAAGCTTCCACCCACCGCCTGCGCCGTGAGGCCACGCTCCGGAACCGCTCCGCCATATGAATCGCTCCGCAAAATGCCATCCGGACCCACTGGCACGAGGCCTGGCACTATCGTCTCGGCGGCAGAGAGCGTGGGGTTCATCCGCTTGATAGTCAATCCGTCCTTATCGACGCCAACAATATAGGGATCAGTTGGATCGCTGACGGGCGTTACGTCGGCAGGAAAATCAGAAGGAATGCCCGACGCCGCAAGTCCGCCTACAGAGCCGCCGTATGTGCTGGAGGTTGCGACGCCACCCAAGCCGGGTTGCGTTGGCCCGCTAACGATCGTCGTTGAAGGGGCCAGATTCGGATTGATCGTCTGAATGATCAGACCATCTTCGTCGATGCCAATCACATATGGGTTCGACGGGTCTGAGTAGGGCATAACACCTGCAGGCATCGCCGTAGCACTTAGAAATCGGCGCGGATCCAGCAACTCACAGACAACGCCTGCGGCAGCACGCTTTACATTCGAAATTGACATTGTATAGAACTCCAAAAGAACCCAGTACACAGTTGGAGAAACTTCCAACCATGCGATTAGCATACATCGCGGCTTCTTCCGATGCAACTATTAAACTGGCAGGCCCCCTGAGGAAAGTGACGACGTGGCGTCAGGGGTGGCAAGGCACCGGCCAATTTCCGTGATTTTGCTGCCGACTTTTGAGGTTCTTGGGGATATAGTACCACGGTCGTTTTGCGCTGCGTTTGGGGATGCGTCAGTCGTGTTTGCCCGCGCGGCGTCGCTCTCTCACAAGTTAAGAAGAAGGGTCAATCTCCGGCCGGAAAGGTAGGAAATGCAACAGTTGCACGCTGGCGCGCAACACCTGAGGGTGTCAGAAATCGACAAGTTCAGCGGCGGCCAGCAGTTACGATTTTCACATGGATCAAAGCCGATGCAACAAATGCAACAAGTGAAAAACGTGCAGCAAGAATCCGATGCGCAATCATCGGCGTCCATCGGCGGTTTCAACCCCAAATCTAAAATCGCAAATCCAAAATCAAAAATCCCATCCACTATTAACTTGCGGGCCGATCCCGATTGACCAAAATAGCGGCTGAAAGGTTTGGGTCTCACATGGCATGGATTAGCGAAGACCGTCGTCACCAGCGCGTTACCGAAGGCCAGCCGCTGCTGACTGACACGATGAAAAAGCATCTTGAAGCGACCTATTTCCCGCGCTATCCCAGCAAGCGGGCGGTCTTGTTGCCGGCATTGCACATGGTGCAGCATGAGTACAACTGGATCCCGCCGCAGGCGATTCAGGAAGTGGCCGAGTTCTTGGAGATCGCACCGGCCGAGGCGTTGGATACGGCGTCGTTCTATGAGGAATATTGGCTGAAGCCCAAGGGCAAATATCTGCTCCAGGTCTGTCGCTCGCTCACCTGCGAAATCTGTGGCAGCGAAAAGCTGCGCGATCACCTCACCAGCAAACTCAAAGTTGATGTCGGCGAGACCACCACCGACAAGCGTTTCACCCTCGTTGAACTCGAATGCCTCGGTGCCTGCGGATCAGCGCCAGTGGTGATGGTCAACGAGACGCTGTACGAGAACATCACAACCGAGCAACTGGACGACATTCTGGCGTCATTGCCGGAAGACCCGCACGATTTCAAAGACCCATCGATTACCTGGGACGATCAGCATCACTGATCGGTCGATGGCCGCACATTCAGCTTGATTGTCTGCGTACCTTTTGTCGGGAAGGAGTTCGCGATGACCCGAGCGTTATTTTGTACCTGCGTCCTCACGCTGGTTTCGTCATTTGCATGGGCGGCCGAGGGTTGGCCAACCGAGCTGAAAGGCGATGGCCTGGTCGTCCGGTTCAGCCCAAGCGCCGCGGATGAGGCAAAGGGCGTGATCGTCAGGGGAGATAAGCAATTCGCGTTTGAAGGGGATTTCGCAGCGGGCAAAATCACCGGCGAGTTTACGGTCGGCGAGGACGGTTTTGAGTTCATACTCGAAAAAACCGCCACCGGTTACGTCTTTAAGAGTGGCAACAAGACCTACGCCCTCACCGCCGTCGCCCGAGCGGCGAATCCGCTGGATGTGAACGCACCGAATCCGCTGGAGGAACCGGGGGTCGCCAAGCCAGAGCCCCAACCTCGGATCGATCCGAAGCCCGATCCGCGACCGGTTCCGCAACCCAATCCCGCCGCCGACGCCCGCACACTCATCTACACGCCACAGGCGATCAAGGATCAGAAATCGACACTCGATGTCGCCGATGTTTTGGTGCCCAAGGGCTGGCAGGTGGATAGTCGCATTGTCTGGCAGGTCGATCGGTCGCACTTTGTCACGAACGCCAGTGCGATTTTTGATCCACGCACCGGATGGGGTCTGCAATTGCTCCCGTTCGACCATTTCCAGTGTCTTCCCGCCACCTACAAATCGGCGGTGCAGCAGAGGCAAAGTTTGATCACCATTGCAGGATTTGAGCTTTGCGGATCGGTCCCCACGCCGCAGCAATACATCACCGAGATCCTCATCCCACGTTACCGGCCGCAGGGGTTGCGGGTGATCGCGATCGAGGATCTGCCCGAGGTGACCAAGTCGCTGGCAAAAACGATGGAGAAGCAGGTTGCACTCATGGCCCGCGAAGGGATCGAAACCCGCTACGGTGCCGCCAAGGCGCGCGTCGAGTATGTCATGCCGAAATCGAACAACGTGATGATCGAGGAAGACATCTACTGCCTGCTTGAGGTCACCTGGCCGCCCCAGGCCAACGCGCAGATCGCTCAGCAGGGCTTTCCCGATGCTCAGTGGTGGGTGATCCGTCCGGTGGCGACATACTCATTCATCGCGCCCAAGGGACAACTCAAGCAGGCGACGCCGGTTTTGCAGACAATCTATTCATCGATCCAGATTAAGGAAAAGTGGTTTGCCTATACCGAGCAGATCGCCGCTTTTATCAGGCAGAAAAATCTTGACGATGCCAATCTCCGCGCCGCGACCCAAGTCGAGATCAACGCGTCGCAGCGCGCCGTTCTGACCGATCGCTGGGAAAAATACGACAAGATTGCTCGCACGACCGGCCACCTACTCGCCGAGACCATGCCTTACACCGATCCGAACAAACCGGATGGCAAGAAGTACGTTCTGGAACAAAAATACGATCACTGGATCAGCGACGAAGGCAATATTTTCAGCTCGACCGATCCATCCATTACGCCGACCGGCGCGGGATGGCGCAAGATGAAAACCACTGATCCGGATTGAGGAGACGGGAGTCAGGAGACGGGAGACAGGACAAATGCCTGCGTCTTCCCTCCTGACTCCTGTATCCTGTCTCCTCCCTCCTCTCTTCTTTCAATCAGCGGCGACGGCGCAGCATCGCGATCGCTGATAGGCCCATCAAGCCCAGGCTCGCCGGTTCCGGGACGACTTCGCCGCTGCGGATGGTGAAGTTGTCGAGAATCGCGTCGCCGCTTTGGGTGGTGAACCCGCTCCCGCGTCCGCCGAACGAGACGAGCAATTCGGATGCGCCCCAGATGGCTTGCACGGTGTTGTTGAGCGTGAAGAGCGTGGCGTCGCCCTCGCGTTTGAAGGCCAGATCATCGCCTGCCGCATCGTAGGAGATCACGAACGTGCCGGTGGTGGGCGCCAGGGGTTGGGTGGCGTCGTCTGAGAAGATGTCGTCGGTGCGATGCCCGATGCCGATCCCGCCGCCGGTAATCGTGCCAAGAAAGGGAACGCTCGTGCGTGTGTACAGATACCCGATCGCCGCCGAATCGGTCCCGTCCTCATTGCCATCGTTTTCGTATCGACCGACGCCAAAGACCAGTCCAAGCAATGACCCCAGCGCCGGCGTCCCGCTGATCTGGGCAAAGCTGTAGTCGATCGCGATCTCAAAGTTGCTGGCGGTGGAGAGTCGAAACGGCGGCGAGGCGTTGCTGAGATAGATCGCGTCGTCGTTCGGATCGGTCCCGCCGTTGGAAATCAGTTCGAGGCGTTGGTTCTGCTCGACGATATTCAGGCTGGCGGGGTGATCGACGACGGGCAGCCATTTGGTCGCGGTCGCATTGTCGTCAAAGTTATCATCATACGGGCCGGCGACGCCCCACGCCGTCACCGACGCCGAACACAAGATCGCCATCGTCGCTATCGCATTTGCTCGCATTTTCTCTCCAATTTCGCTAATTCGGGCTACTCTCGCCCATCGGATCAGAAAGATACCACCCCGACCCCGCGCCTGCGACAAAAAACCACATTTTATTGTTGCGAATTGGTCAGTCGGGTAGGCTGAAGCGATGCGAATCGAACACATCGCACTCAACGTGCCCGACCCGGTCGGGATGGCCAACTGGTATGTCAAATACTGCGGGTTTGTCGTCCGCAAAGCCCTTACCGAACCCCCATTTACCCATTTCATCTCCGAACGAGATGGCGAGGGGATGATCGAGTTGTACGACCGTACCGACAAACGCCGCTGGACCGCCAGCGATTTTGCCGATCCGCTGTTCTTCCATCTGGCATTGACGAGCATTGATTTGTTTGGGGATTCCGTCCGGCTATGCATCGCGGGGGCGTCGGAGATCGAGCGAACGATCGATGCCGACGGATATGGGTTGGTGATGCTGCGAGACCCGTTCGGCATGGCATTGCAGCTTTGTCGCCGTCGGGAGCCGCTGACGTAGGTCAACATGCCGATCTGCGGGG
>JBGSMH010000029.1:0-3041 GCA_041740275.1 Phycisphaerae bacterium | reverse complement strand
CGATCGCTGCGGTGGCTTCTTCATCCGAACCCATTTCGACGAATCCGAAGCCTTTGCTGCGACCGGTTTCGCGGTCTGCGATGATCTCGGCGCTGACGACGCTGCCGAACTGCGTGAACAACTCCTGCAACTCAGACGAATCCGTCTTGTAGTTGAGGTTTCCGACGTACAACTTGCGGCCCATGTGTATCTCCTTGATGCGGGCCAACGTCCGGTTTCTCTTTCCCGAACGAACAGAAAGGGGTCAACGTTCTGACCCAGGAAGGCATGAATCACAGACAAGTTGCGCGGAAATCGCCAATTGGCGAACTGCTCAGACCTGTTCGAACTCACCAGCCGAGGCGTAGCATAACTTCAAAGTCAGGGGTTACGCAAATATAAATTCAAAAAACGTCTTATCTGGGTCTGCCAATCTTCCTGTCGCCGCCATCTTTTCGTAACAACAGGAAATGCGTTGAACTGCAGATGGACGCGGATGATCGCGTATCGGATTCTTGCTGCACTCTTTTCACTTGTTGCATTTGTTGCATCGGGTTTGGTCCATGTGAAAATCATAACTGCTTGAAAATGCTGGACTTGACGATTTTTGATCCGTCAAAGTGTTGCGCGCCGCGTGCAACTGTTGCAACTCCTACCTTTCCGGCCGGAGTTTAGTCCTTCCTCTTCACTTGTCAGAGAGCAACGCCGCGCGTGGGAACACGATGACGCATCCCCAAACGCAGCCAAGAACAACCAATCAACTATACACCCGGAAACCGCAAAAGTCGGCGGTAAAATCAGGCAAATCCGCCGATTTCCTGTAACCCCTGACACCACGCTGTCACTGCCCCGGCGGCGGTCCCAGCTTCGCTGGGACGGGAGAAGAAGTTTAATTAGTTTTTAGTCTACGCGCTCGTTCAACGCCGGTAACGTCTTCACGATCTTCATCGTCTCGAAGCTCACCCGCACGACGCGGGCGATCAGGTCCACGATGTATTTGGGCTGATCGTGTTCTTTGCACCAGTCGTTCGGGTCGTTGGCGATCCCGCTGTCCTTGTCGCGCGTCACCTGGTAGCGTTCGATAATTCATTCGATCGCAGGCTTGCCGTTGACCACATACTCGTACGCTTCCAAAGGGATATGCGAGATCGTCAGGTGGCTGTTGTAAACGATCTGGGTCTTATCCCACTTTGCCCCGGCCTTATTCTGGTCTGCCGTCGGGCGTTGGAATCGCATCGGGTCGACCTTGAACTGTTCCCACGGGTCAAAATCGAACTTGTCCATGTGCTCGACGACCGGCCACGGCTTGACGGTCTCATTATTTGAGTGCCATTCCGCCAGCTTCCGGCCCGCGCGTCGAGTCGACCACCATACCGCCGGGGTGATTGGGCAAGTGTGATCGGTCATCTTATCCTCTTTCGACTCACGCCAATTGTTACTGATCGGCTGTAGACCCATCGGCTGCATAATGCGAGCTTATCGGTACCGATGGCTGAGCGCATGTCAAGACAGCTTACTCACCGCTTTGGGGAAGCCGTGCGCGCCGCCCGCGAAGACCTTGGCGTCTCGCAGGAAGAGTTGGCGGGACGCTGCGGGCTTCACCGCACTTACCTTGCCGGCGTTGAGCGAGGGACTCGCAATCCGTCGCTGAAAAGTATCGGCAAGATCGCGGAAGGACTGGGCCAGCCTGTCAGCACGCTCTTTCGCCGGATGGAAGCGATGCGACCGTCAGCAAGCGGCGCGAACCCGGCGAAGAAACACGATTAGCATATGGATATTCAGGGAATCATTAAGCGAGCCAGCACTATCCTTGCGACCAAGGTGGGCCACCGCTTCGACCAACTCGAAATCGCCAAACCCAAGTCCCAATTTGAAGCCATCAACCTATTGAAGATCACTTCCAAACTGTCTCCGATCATTGGGAATCTTTTCGAGATCGACGCCGTTGAGGCGCTTACCGCATCAGCGGCGTTCAAGAAGGGAGGCACTTGGATTCGTCAAGACCCAGGTTTTCCAGACGTGCTGTATAGGACAGGCGAGGCCGTTGAAGCCGGTTTTGAAGTGAAGGCTTGGTATCCGTTCGCGACTGAAATCACGGGCAGATTCAAGGACTCTCAAACCAGATTTCATACGGACCAGACGTATGTGCTGATGTTTGCCTGGGTGCCGGATCATATGCTCTTTGGGCGACCGAGGCTTCTGGACATGTGCATCGTATCTGCCCGTTCCGTGGCAGTTGCTCGCGACGAGCATTATCACAAACCGCCGGACTATCTAGTGATTGAACCTCGGGATACGTCCAAGCGAACTCGCAACCTCCAGCAGACAAATACTTCCGGCTACAAGTTTCAGGGAACTGCGGGCGAACTGGAGCGCGCTCGCAAGTTAATCGCGAAATGGGGCAAAGGCGGCGATCGATACCAGGTAACGCCCGAGTACCAGAGCCTTGTAAGAGAGCTGCGCGCAAACTTCGAATATCGTCTGGATACCAATTACGCGAAGATGGATCGCGTGATCCACGATGGCCTGGAAACGTTCAAGAGCAAAGTGATGAATACAACGGTCGAGGGTCGCAGCATCGCGGAGTGGAGCCGACTGTTTCGTGCGGGCAAGACCACACTTGCAACGGAACTGGACTCGCGATTCAAAATAAGAGCAAGTCCGACCGATCCTTCGATTGCCGCCGCCCCCGAGCCGTCGTCACCGTCGTCCCGTTCTTCGGAATCGGATGATGAGTGAAGCGCGACACGCCATACTGAAAATAAGTAGGATCGATCTCACATCCAAACGCGCGACGACCGGTTTGCTTTGCGGCGAGACAGGCGGTGAATAGCCCGCCAAACGGTTCCCACACAGCGTCCCCCGGGTCGCTCGACGCTTCGATAATCATCCGCACCAAATCGAGCGGCTTCTGGTTCAAATGGACTGCTTTCCCCTCTGGCGCTTTCAGGCGTTCGCTTCCATTGACCGGCATCCGTTCCCAAACGTTGGTGAACCCATGCGGACAATGGAACTTCGTTCGCATCTTGGCCCAATCAGATGCCGTCGCCGGTGACCGCCCA
>JBGSMH010000028.1:0-3027 GCA_041740275.1 Phycisphaerae bacterium | reverse complement strand
CCAGCATGCAGGCGTACATCAACCTGTTTGCCGATCGCGGCGGGGATCAGGCCGCTCTGGACACGCTTCGCAGTTTACCGAGTGATGCAGACGCGAGTCCGGTTTCCAGGCAGGCACGCAGCGTGCTTGAAGCCCGTCTTTTGCGGCGTCTATCCCAACCCCAGGCCGCCGCCGCAGTGTTGTTGGGTGTGACCCATAGCGCACCGGGTGTCGCGATGGTGCGCGAGACGGTCATGTCATTAAGAGAGGCCAATCGACGCGATGATGCACCGGTGTGGCTGATGCGTCAGATGATCGAGCATCCCGGTGCGATGCCGGCGATTTCGCGGGGTTGGTCGATCCTGATCGGCTCGGCGCAGGCGTCGCCGCTGACCGTATCAACATTGGCAAAAATGTCGGTCCCGAGCGAACTGGAGCCTGCTCGGCTGTTCGCCCTTTACCGATTGGCCAGTTCGCGCGGGCAACCCGTGACCGCCCGGGATGCACTCACGAAATCCAACGCCCTGATGCCGGCCATGGTGCGTCAGTGGACGACGGCACGGATGTACGAGGGCCCGCCGGATGTCGATTTCACGTCACAGGATGATGTCGTCGCGTACATCGAGGAGTTTGCCAATGAGCCGGACTATCTGTCCTCGTCCATCGGATTTTTGATCGGACAGAAGCAGGACAAACTCGTCCTTTCCGCGCTGGAGGCGGTGGCGGATCGATCGCCCGAAGCGATTTCGGTGTTGTCGCCTTTGGTCGCGATCTTGCGTCAGGCGGATCGACGGCCCGAGGCGATTAATCGTGTCGATCGAGCGGCCGCGAGCGTGAAGTCGGCGCAGGAACTCTATCAGCTTGCCTCTTTGTACACGTTGCTCGATGAACCCGCCGCCTCGGAGAAGATGCTGCGGCGGGCGAATCAGGTCGATCCGACCCATGCCGCAACGTGCAACGATCTGGGTTATTTGCTGGCCGACGCCGGGCGGGAGTTGGATTTTGCCGAGGAACTGCTGTACCGAGCCGTCGGAACCGAGCCGGATAATCCGGCGTACATCGACAGCCTCGGCTGGCTGCTCTACAAACGCGGCAAGTTCGCCGATGCCCGCAAGTATCTTGAACAGGCCTTGGCGGCATCGGATCCGGCGGATGCGGTGGTCCTCGACCACGCCGCCGACGCCGCCTACCGCACCGGCGACACCGATTCGGCCAAACGCTACTGGGCATTGGCGATCGATCAGATTCGTCAACAGCCGCGTAGTGCCGACCCGCAACTGCGACTCAAGATCGAGCAGAAGCTCAAGCAGCTTAAGGATGCGTTGCCGGTCGATGTCGCACCAACCGGGAAATAGTTTCGCACCCGATGAAGTCGTGCGTTGGTCTCTTCATAAGCGGACGGATTTCGCTATCCTTAACAGACTCGCAAGGAGCTATCACGAATGGCCGGACATAGTCACTGGTCCAAGATCAAGCGTGCCAAAGGCGCCAACGACGCCAAGCGCGGCAAGATCTGGAGCAAGATCGCAAGAAAGATCATCATCGCCGCCAAGAGCGGCGGCGACCCGCGCGACAATCTGTCGCTCCGCTACGTCATCGACGAAGCCAAAGCGGTCAACATGCCCAAGGACACGATCGCCAACGCCATCAAGAAGGGTACCGGCGAACTCGGTGCCGAAAACTACGAAGACGCCACCTATGAAGGTTACGGTCCCGGCGGCGTGGCGATCATCATCGAATCGCTGACCAACAACCGTTCGCGCACCGCGCCCGATCTGCGTTCGATGTTCGATCGCTATGGCGGCAACCTCGGCACGACCGGGTCGGTGGCGTTTCAGTTCAGCAAAATGGGCGTCATCACCATCAAATCCGATGCCACCAGCGAAGAGGCACTGATGGATCTGGCACTGGAGGCCGGTGCCGAGGACGTCAAGGACGAAGGCGAAGTCTTTGAAGTGCTGACTCAGCCGGTGCAGTTTCACAAGGTCAAGGAAGCCATCGACGCCAAAGGAATCGCGGTCGAGGCCGCCGAGATCACCTATCTGCCGCAGAACACGGTCGCGGTTGACGGGGACAAATCACAATCGCTACTGAAGTTGATCGATGTGCTGGAAGATCACGACGACGTGCAGAGTGTCTCTCACAATGCGGAGATCACCGAGTAGCGGTGGTCAACCAAAGATCGCCGACAGTCCGATGAGCAGCCCGATCGCGCCGCAGATGATGCCCGCGATTGCGAACCCGCGCCCGCCGGTGTTGCCGGACTGACGGCTGTTAATCTGCATGATCGCCACGCCGCCAAATACGATCGCCAGGATCGGCACGACAACCGTGCAGAAAAACGGGATGCTCATGATCCCCAGGACCAGCGACGCCACCGCAAACCCGTTACTGGTCCCGGCGGCGTCGGGGGTGGTGCCTTCCATGGTGAACGGCATCCCGCAGTGTTTGCAGTTGTTGGCATTGACCGGACTCATCCGGTTGCATTTGCTGCACTGTATCGACTGCAACCCATTGTCCATTCGCACGATCTGCGGTGCCCGATCCCCGGCGGCGGCGTAGGCGTGGACCGGGTGCGGGTCTTGTTTGATGATCTGCTTGGTGATCGGGTCGATCAGTCGGCCGTAGCGGTCGAGAATGGGGATGGTGATCGCGTTGCCGCAGGTCGGGCATTGTCCCTCCTGCGCCGCCATCGATTCGGTGGCTTCCAGTCGCGATGAACAATACGCACAATTAAATCCGTACCGCTTGCCCGCGCCTGGCGTCCCGGCGAATCGCGTCTGCGGACGAATCGGTGGCGGTGCCGACGTCGTCTGCCCCGATGCGGTCTGTCCCGGTGCGGTCGAGACCGTCGCCAGCGGGATTTCGGCATCGGGGACCGTGAGCGTGGTCAGGCAGTTGGGGCATCGCACGAGCGACCCCGACTGACCCTCCTCGGCCGACAGTTGGGCGCGACAGACATTGCAGGCAAAGTAGATCATGCTCATCACGTCTGAACGTGACCGACGCATTTGACCCTAGATTCACTCGTTACTCAAACGTCGGCGT
>JBGSMH010000027.1:0-1646 GCA_041740275.1 Phycisphaerae bacterium | reverse complement strand
CCGCCGGAGAGTCGGTTTGCCCGGCGTTTGGTCTTGGAGCCGAGGCCGAGTCGATCCAGCAGGCTCGCCGCCCGATCCATCGCGTCGGATCTGCTCCGCTTGCCCGACCGAAACATCGGCAGCGCGACATTCTCCTGTGCCGTAAACTCTTTGAGCAGATAATGAAACTGAAACACGAACCCCACTTTTTCATTCCGCAGCATCGCCAGATCGGTCTCATTGAGCTTGGCGGTATCCTGTCCGTCGATCAGCACGCGCGACGCCGCCCCGTCCCGCGATGTAGGCCGATCGAGTCCGCCCAACAGATACAGAAGCGTCGACTTGCCCGATCCGGATTGTCCGACGATCGAAACGTATTCGCCGCGATCGATGGTCAGATCGACGCCTTTGAGGATGTGGGTTCGCGTCTCGCCCGTGCCCAAGAATCGGTGCAACTGATCGGCCTGCAAGAGTGGGTAGGGATGATCCCCTTCAGTGTGCGCCACGGATCACCTCCACGGGGTCAAACTTGGCGGCGCGGTAGGCGGGATAGACCGACGCGATCATCACGACGATCATGCTGGCGACGAACGCCGCAACGTAATCGCTGCGGTGCTCACTCATCAGAAGTGACTCAGCCTTGACCAGACCCTCCATCTGCACGGGTATCTTGCGAAGCACCGTCACCAGCAACTTGCCGCAAACCAGGCCCATCGCCGATCCGATCAAGCCGATGACGATCCCCTGCACCACATAGATGCGGGTGATGTCGTTCCGCGACAGGCCAAAACTTTTGAGGATCGCGATGTCGTTGACCCGCTCCAGCACCGCCATGATCAGGATGTTCAGCACCCCAAACGCTGCCACGATCATCAGCGAACCGGTGATGACGTAGGTGATGATCTGCTGGATACGGAAGATCTTGAGAAAGTTGGCATTGGCTTCCTGCCAGCTCTCGGTTTTGTAGCCGCTGATGCCTTCGATTTGCTGGGCAAACTCGCGAGCCTGATTGTAATCGTGGGTGCGGAGGATGATGGAGTTGATGATGTTTTTCTTATCCAGCAGCGTCTGGGCGCTGTTTTGCAGCATGTAGGCGCGGGAATAATCGACCGGGGTGACGCCGGTCTGAAAGATGCCGACGACCTTGCCGGTGGTACGCCCGCCGGTCTGGGAGGCAAGGGTGACATTGTCGTCGAGTCGTGCCCCGAGGATCGACGCCACGCCCGAGCCGAGGATGATCCCGTCGGCGGTGGTGTCGAGTCGGTCGAAACTGCCGGAGACCAAATCATTGCCGATGGTGGTGAC
The DNA here is from genome assembly GCA_041740275.1 of Phycisphaerae bacterium. Lineage (GTDB taxonomy): Bacteria > Planctomycetota > Phycisphaerae > Tepidisphaerales > Tepidisphaeraceae > BPJO01. The sequence continues at coordinate 362 of JBGSMH010000027.1, read as the reverse complement.
GCGCAGGTGTTGGCGCGGGTCGATGCCATAGATGCCGACGGTGGCGGTTTTTGTGCCGTAAGTCGCGATCACTTCACCGCTTACAACCGGTGCCGCAGCCTCGATGCCGGGCATGGTTTGCAGTTGCAGGATCAGGCCGGTGGGATTTTTGATCTTCTGAATATTGTCGCGCGGCTTGGACCCTTCCAGCGCCATCACCCCGCCATTGCCAGGGAAGTGCATCTCCAGAATCGGTGTCTGTGTCTGACGGGGTTCGTCGTGAACAGTGATGTGCCCGGAGGCTTCGACGGTTTCAACGATGAACTTGTCACTCAAGCCCTTCATCATCGACGTCATCGAGATGAACATCATCACGCTGATCG
>JBGSMH010000026.1:0-8050 GCA_041740275.1 Phycisphaerae bacterium | reverse complement strand
GGCTGCATCTTCATGACCGCCGCCGCAGAGTTTCCCATGCACACCGACCCCGCCCACCAGTCGGCGGCGGCGCATTCCAAGGCATCGCAGGAGGCGATTCAATATCTCGCTACGCTTGCCCGCGCACGGGACCCAGAACTGTTGGCGCGGCAGCTTTCGATCCTCATCGCCGGCACGATCGCCTGCCGTCACACGACCGGAGACGAACGGTGTGCCGAGACCGCCAAGTGCGTTGCGCACAAGTTGCTGGATGAGCAGTTGCCTGCGGATGAGAAGAGGTAAATCGCGGCGTACCGTCTTTCGCGTTGATGCCGCCGCTATCCGCCATACAGCGAGCAAAAAACGTCGATCCCGAACGCGGTGGGAGCATGGCGATCGGCAAACACGCAATTTGTGCGATATCCAACGTTGTAAAGCAATGAAAATTTAAACATCGGCAAGGCCAGGGACTATACTTGGAGAGCGCAATTGTGGTCCCTTTCGACACCGTTGCGGGAAGTTGCTGTTATGCTTTGGGTGGCAAAATGGCGCAAGGTCGGCCGGTACCGGAGCGTTTCGGCTCGAAGCCGACCATGGATGCCCAAAACGAGGAGTATCGATGAACGCACACGCTAATCGTCCCATCCCACGCGGGATTTTCAGTTCGGTATTGCGGTCCTGTTTTCTGCCAGCGGCTTCGGCTTTTCTGGCGATGGCGATGCCGGCATTTGGCGCGACATACCACGTCGATTTCGCCGGAGGCAATAACGCCGCCGACGGCTTGACCCCGCAGACGGCATGGAAGCACAGTCCGGGCGACAAAAACGCCACGGACGCACCCAAAGCCGCGAAACTCGCGCCCGGCGACACGATCGTATTCAAGGGTGGCGTCACCTACCACGGCGAGATTCGATTGGACGTCGTCGGCGCTGAAGGCAAGCCCATCACACTCGACGGCAATACCGCCGGCACGTTCGGGCAAGGCCGCGCCATCCTCGACGGCGCGAAAATGATCACCAACTGGCAGCCCGTCGCCAAGGCAGAGGACGTCCAGGGCAATCCGAAGTGGAACCAGATCATGTACGCCGACCTCGACGTCGATCTGACCACCAATTTCACCCAGGACGAGTTCGTCACCCATCGCGACGCCGGGGCGACCAAGCAGGCACCCTGGCAGCGACTGTTCCTGATCGATGGAACGCGCCGCGTTCTGCCTATCGCCCAACATCCCAAGCCCTCCGATTCGTTCTATCCTGATATCCCCGGCGATTTTCTGCTCTCTCCCCACCGCATTACCGACAATTATCCGCACAAAGTCTTCTACGAAGAAGGATCGCGCGGCAACGGGTCACTCCCGCTGATCGCAATCACGTTCGGCGGCGCGGCACCGGTGATTCAACCCTTCAACGGGGGCGCGGTCTCTGTCGAGATGGCGGCACCGGCGAACATCACCGAAATCGGCTTCACCCTCTTCCGCCCCAAGACGACCGCTGCCCCAGAGCACATCGTTTTCCTGGCAGACGGCAAGGAAGTTTACAAGGCTGTTGTCGATAAAGAGCAGGCCGCGATGCAGCGGTTCAAACTGCCCGCACCGGTCGATGCCAAGAAGCTGACGTTCCGGCTCGAGCATTCGAACCCCGGCACGACCACATGGACCAAGTTCCAGCAGATCGCGGCCTTCACCGCGGACGGAACCAACGTCATTCAGCACAAGATATCCTCGGTGATCAAGGACGAAGAGCGACTGGTGCAGAAAGAGGCCAACTGGTACGCCGGGATGTTCATTGGAGTGCATGGCGGGAACAACCACGTCTACTTCGCCCGCGTCCGGAGCTTCGATCCGCAGACCCACCAATTGACCGTTCCTCATTTCCAACATACGACCTATCCCCAAACCCGCTACGCCCTCTATAACTCGCCCAAGTTCCTCGATCTGCCCGGCGAATGGTGCCTGGAGTCGTTGGAAGGCGGCAAGACACGCGTCTATCTGCTGCCCGAACAATTGACGGAGGGCAAACCCGCCAACATCGGTTATCCCGTGCTCGCAACTGGCATTCTGCTCGACGGACCGGCGGCATACGTTCAGGTGCGCGGATTCCTTATCCAACGCTATACGGGCGGATCGGGCGCAATCGCGACTCGACAGGCAAAAGGCAGGCCCAGCCACATCACGATCGCCGACTGCGAAGTGCGATTTATCAGCGGTCAGTCCGGTATCAGCCTTAACCAGGCCGATAACGTCGTCGTGGAGAACTGCGTGATCACCCAATGCCCCGGCTGGACGGTCGGAATGTATGTGAACCGCACGAACAACTACCGGCTCACCGGCAACCGTCTGGACAAGAACTCCGGATCCGGTATCCGGCATTACGAGGCCAAGAATGGTGAACTGAAGAACAACGTTGTGCTGAATCACTTCGGCATGCATTCCTCGGCGCTGAATTTCTATGAAGGGTGTGCCGACATCGTGTTCGAGGACAACTACATCCAGAACACCATCGCCATCAACCGCAATGCCGAACGGATCACGTTCCGCAATAACGTGATCGATGGTTTGGGCAGAAGTTCTGTGGCCGTGGCGATGTGGACCAGCGGCAGCGTGGGCGGCAAGGCGATCAAGGACCTGCACTTCTTCAACAACACCTTTGTCAACCTTAACAAGGAGTCGACTTGGGCTGCGGGCATTTTCGGTCAGCGCGCCAATAGCCCCAGCAAGCCGGAAGGGTTGATCATTCAGAACAACATCCTCCACGGGCTAGGTCAGGACATCGCCGGTAAGATTGAGAACAACATCTACACCAACGACCAGGAGGAACGCTTCATGGTTGGCGGTGCCGTGGTGGAAAAGAATCTGGAGGCGTTGTTCCAGGATCCCGCCAAAGGCGATTTCCGCCGCAAGCCCGGCGGTCCTCTCATGGACGCCGGTGCGACCATCGCGCCTCCGAAGCCTTCGGTAGCGGAATGACCGACACCGGAAACCACGACCAGTGAGTTTCCATGAATGCAAAACCTAACGCCGTGCCAGCCGTGGCCTTCTGCGAGAATGGGTGTTTCAACGACACCGTCTTCCACAGGAGGCCACGGCTGTTTGCATTGCATGCCGTTCAAGAGTTGCACAGGAAAAAGAAATTTTGTCCGCTCACCCGATAGCACACTACGAACATAAGCTGAGTAATCACGCGGGTGACGCGAAAAAGACCAAAATCGCGTTCGTGATCGTGTGTCATTCACCGAACTTCAGGCGGTTGAAGCGAGCGGCGGGACTGGTATCGTACTTCTGGCGTTGAAGGATTTTCCACCGTGCTCTGGCACGCAATAAATACAATTCACAATAACAGGATCGCGCCATGTGCATACACATGAAATGGGTTTGGGGCGTGTTGGCAGCCGTGTTGATTTGCCAGAACGTCGCACTATCGCAGGCGACAGTTGAAGTGGTCATCCCGGCCAAAGCACCGTCTCGTCCGGCGCATTTCAACTGGACGTTCACGTCCGCGAATGGCCAACCCGCCCAAGTGGGTCAGTTTGCCTGCGGCAGCTATTGGGTCGCGCCCGCCGAGGGGGATACGGGCGTAACGTTTGTTTCGCTGACGGGCAATCCGGCGTGGAAGGACCTGCTCAGTTGCGATACCGACCCGGTCACAGAAAAGCACGGGTTACTCAATGGGAAGAACAACTACGGCAGTTACGACGCCTCGCAAAATGAGTTGCCGAAACTCCCACAGACCTACAAGCCCGCCGCCGATTCCTGTATCTCGCTTGTGGCGGCGATGCAGCGGGACGAAGCCGCAACCAGCCCGAGCGGCGTAGCGGCAACTCGCGGCGAAACCGCTGACGCCTACTGCGTCGTCACCGTAATGCCCAAAGCCCCCAAGGATGCCGGCAAGAACATGATTCGCCCGAACATCACCGGCACTTCAAAAGAGATATTGACCTGGGATGACTTTGATCTAGCGCGACTGCCCAAGCATGACTTTATTGAGGGGCGCGATGCCCAGCAGTGGTCAGATGTTGCGCAACGCTGGCGTCATTCGACCGAGATTCTGGGTATGCTTGCAGAAATCCCGACAGCCAAACGCGGGATGCAGTTCAGCATGTTCTCTGAGGCGGGCCGCGCGTTTCGCTCGGCATTGCTCATTCCCAACTACGGGTCCGGGATGGCGAGGGAATACAACAATGATCTGCTGAGGATGTTCTCGCCTCAGAATAACCTCGAAGAGATGAAGCCGGCGATCGCCGCGATGCTGTCATTTGGGCTGGACCTCTATCATGCCCGGTACAACTACGGGACGACCGCACGCAAAGGCTGGGAGTCCGGCGCGGGTCAATGGATGGGACAGTTTTTGCCCACAGTGTTTGTAGCCGCCCTTCAGAAGGATCCGGCGAAGGCGCGCCGACTTCAAACGATCGCGGTGACGAACCATGCTGCCGATCCGGCCGACCTTGGGCCGCAGGAATTGCGTCAAATCAAACGCGGTGTAACCGGCGTTCTGTTGTGGGGAGACGGCCATCCGATCGTCCGAACGGACAACACCAAGCTATTGGAGCAAGACTGGTTGTACTGGTCCGATCTGAAGCGATCCAAGTCGTATGATGGGTATCCCGGTGAAGGAAATCCGAATCAAGGCAAGAAAACCGCCGCCGATCCGTATGGTTTTGTGGATGGTCCTGCCAACCTGCCGGGTAGTTCCTATATGAGCGTTGCGATGGGCCCGGCACGATCCTGCGCGGCATTGATGATTCTCATGCCGGAGTTTCGTCGGATCATCAATACTGATGCGCCAATCGAGTACGTCGATCGTGTGACTCGGCATGGGTTGTGGGCCTGGCCCGATCCGGTTGCCGCACCGGCAGAGGCCGATCGCGAAACGCCGCCGCCGTGGTGGACTGCCAAGGAGCAGAAGGAGTGGGGCAAGACATGGGGGCCCCGCCCGGATGACGTGCGGTTCGCGATTGAAGATGGCAAGGGTCGATTTAAGAGCCGACACGGAAAACCGCTTGGCAAGGGCGGCTACGAATCGTCCACGGCGTTCAATCACTGGGACAAGATCATCGTGCTCTACGATGGCGAAAAATACGAAAATAATCTCGTTGAACTGGGTGTTGTCGTCACGCCAGAGATTATTTTCACAAGTCTCGATAAGCCTAGGGCTTATCTTTCCTGTTCAACGCCGGGCGCGAAAATTCACTATACGTTGGATGGAAGCAAACCCACCGCTTCCAGCCCCGTTTACGACGGGAAGCCGATTTCCGTTGAGCCTGGCACACAGGTGTCGGCGATTGCTGTCGCTGAAGGCAAGAAAGACAGCGGCATTCGAAATCGAACCTATGTCGATACGCTCGGTGCGAAGTAACGAACGAGCATTGCGTGCGTAATTACGAAAACGTTGATCATTTTTCCCAATCAAGGACCGAATCATGTTGAGTTACCGTCGAATTGTGATGATGTTTGCATTCGCATTGTTTGCCGCCGCAAGCGGGGCATGGGCGGCGACGATCGAAGTGGTCATCCCGGCCAAAGCACCGTCTCGTCCGGCGCATTTCAACTGGACGTTCACCTCCGCCAATGGCCAACCCGCACAGGTGGGTCAGTTTGCCTGCGGCAGCTATTGGGTCGCGCCCGCCGAGGGGGATACGGGCGTAACGTTTGTTTCGCTAACGGGCAATCCGGCATGGAAGGACCTACTCAGTTGCGATACCGACCCGATCACCGAGAAGCACGGGCTTCTGAGCGGAAAGAATGGGTATGGCAGTTACGACGCATCCGAGAATGAATTGCCGAAGCTCCCGCAGACGTACAAAGCCGGAGCGGATTCGTGTATCTCGCTCGTAGCCGCGATGCAGCGCGATGAGGCCGCGACCAGCAAAGGCGGCACGCGACAGATCGAAGGCGAAGTGGCCGATGCCTATTGCATCGTGACCGTGATGCCCAAAGCCCCCAAGAATGCTGGGAAGAACATGATTCGACCGAACATCAGCGGTGCGACAAAAGAGTTCCTGATGTGGGATGATTTTGATCTGACGCGCCTGCCCAAACATGACTTTATCCAGGCCCGCACCGCCGAACAGTGGGAAAGCGTTCGCGTGCGCTGGACGCACACCACCGAGGTCTTCGGCATTGCCTCGGAAATCCAGACACAGCGGCAGGGATTGCAGTTTGAAAAGTTCTCGGAAGGTGGCCGTGCCTTCCGTGCCCATCTGCTCGTGCCTGACTATGCCGCTGGCAGCGCTCGTACCTATTACGGCGACCTGCTGGCGCTCTTCTCCCCGCAGAATAACCTGGAAGAAATCAAGCCTGCTCTGGCGGCGATGCTGGCGTACGGGCTGGACATCTATCATACTCGTTACAACATCGGCAAGACCGCCCGCAAGCAGTGGTCGTGCGGCGCGGGACAATCTCTCGGTCAGTTTATGCCCGCAGTGCTGGCGGCGGCATTGGAGAAAAAATCTGAAAAAGCCAATCGCCTTCGCATGGCGGCGATCACCAACCACGGCGAGGATCCGGGCGAGGTCGGCCCGCATGAAATGCGACAGACCAAGCGCGGCATGACCGGCGTGCTGCTCTGGGGCGATTATCACCCGATCATTCGCAGTGACGGCAAAATGACCGAGGCCGACTGGCGTTACTGGGCGGATTTCACTGGCTCCAAATGCTACGACGCTTACGCCGGCGATCCGGCCAATCGCAACGCCAGTCGCGGCAAAAAGACCGCCGCCGATCCTTACGGATATATCGACGGTCCTGCCAACCAGCCCGGTTCATCGTATATGAGCGTGTCGTTCGGCGGCATCCAGGCCTTTGCAGCCGCGATGATTCTCATGCCGGAGATTCGCAGCATCGTCAACACCGACGACCCGATCGAGTATACCGACCGGATTATCCGTCACGGCCTATGGACCTGGCCTGACCCCGTCGCTGCACCGCCGAAAGAAGAACAGGACTCCGCTCGGCTTTGGTGGAGCGTGGAGGGTGCCCCAAACTTTGGCAAGACATGGGGCGTACGCCCGGACGATGTGCGATTTGCGTTCGAAGACGGCAAAGGCCGATTCAAGAGTCTACACGGCAAGCCCGTCGGCCCCGGCTACGCAACCGCCGCTGCGGCCAAGAACTGGGATCGCATCATCGCGATGTATGACGGCCCGAAGTTTGAGGACAATGTCGTCGATCTGGGCGTGGTTGTTGCACCGGAGATCTTTGTCCTGCCAGGTGAAGCAACACAGGTCTACCTGCAATGCGCAACATTTGACGCCAAGATCCATTACACGCTCGACGGCACCGACCCCACTGCGGCCAGTCCGGTATACGACGGCAAACCCATCACCGTTGCGGCCAAGTCGCAGGTTCGCGCCCTAGCCACGGCCGAAGGCAAGAAAGCCAGTGCCATCCGCAGCAAGAAGATCCCGTGAGGATCAGTCATTTGGTGGTCGCCCAACCTTTTGGGTCAGGCTTCGAGCCCCCGATTAGGGTTTCCGCATCGCGTTTGTGAGAAGGAGAATCATCTCCTTGTCAGCGAGGCGTTCAGCCACATTGAGCGGGGTCAACCCATCCCTCGAAGCGATGTGCGGATCGGCCCCGAAACGCAGCAGGGATGCAGCAGCATCCAGCGAACCATCGCGGGCGGAATAGTAGAGCGGTGTCCTTCCGGCAAAATCGCTGGCGTTTATGCTGACACCGTGTGCGAGGAGCAGCTTAAGCATGGCGTCCCGATCTCCAGGTTGAGTCGGCATGGCGAAATCGGTATCGAATCGCGGGGATTCGGACACGGCCCAATGAACCAGACCACAGCCTTCGGCATCACGGACCTGCAGGTCTGCCCCCGCTTCAAAAAGCGCTTGAAGGACAGCAGTATCAGATCGACCTCCCGCATAGTGGACGGGCATGCAACCGAAACGATTCTGAGAGTTCGGATCGCCCCCTTTGGCGATCAGGGCATCCACCATCTGTGCACTGCGGGCAAAGAACAACGCCCCAGAACTCTCAGCTCGTGTCATCTGAGCGAGCCGAACGCCGTCGACATCATCAGCAGTCACCAACTCGAACGAGTCGCCGGAAAGAATTACGAACATGGCC
>JBGSMH010000025.1:0-2483 GCA_041740275.1 Phycisphaerae bacterium | reverse complement strand
TGCAGTTGACGAACATCCTGCGGGACGTGAAGGAAGACTGCGACCGGGGCAGAGTCTATTTGCCGCAGGATGAGATGATGCGGTTTGGGGTCAATGAGCAAACTCTGGCAGACGGGATCGCGACCGACGCTTTCAAATCCTTGATCCGGTTCCAGATCGCCCGGGCACGGGCGTTGTACGCTCGGGGCGGCCAGGGCTTGTGCGCCCTGCCAACCGATGGCTCGCGTCAGACCGCCTGCGTGATGGCGGCGGTGTATGGGGGGATTTTGGGTGCGATCGAGCGACTGGATTGCGACGTTTTCGCGTCGCGGGCCCATCTGACGACCGCACAGAAACTCCTCCGCCTGCCCGCCGCGATGAAACTGGCACGGATGGAGTACGCCGATCCTGTGCCTGATATCTTCTAACCGGACACGGATCGTGTTATCACTTGTCGGCAGGCATGGCTTCAATTCCGCTTTACGATTCGCCCGCTTCACCCGATGCCTCGCACGCGGTGCGCGCACCGGGCGGCTATGAGTGGTGGTATTTTGACGCCGAGGATCGCACGACCGGCACGCAGATCGTCGCGATTTTTCTGCACGGGTTTGTCTTTCATCCCGGATATCTCCGTGCCCATGCGAAGTTTCTCCGCAATCCGACGCGTCTCCCGCCGGTGCTGCCGGATCATTTTCCGTGCGTCTATCTGTGCGTCTACCAGAAGGGGAGGATCGCCCATCAGTTTATGACGCAATACAAGCCCTCGGATTATCAGGCATCGCCCGAACAGGTGCAGGTGCGAATTGGCCCGAATTCGCTTGGTACAGAGGATGGCGGACTGAAGTTGTCCCTTTCGGGCACGCCGTGGAAGCTAACCTGGCAAGGCCCGCAAACACTGACGAACCAGTCGCTGAAGGCGGAACTTCGGTTTGAGCCGACGTTCGACCACTCGCCGCTGGAACGGGTGTTTTTGTCGCGTCAAATGACCGGTGCGGAACATCACTGGGTGATCGCTAATCCGCACTGTCGGGTGTCCGGATCGATCAAGCTGACCGGCAAAGACCAGCCGCCGCAGACGATCGACTTCAGCGGCGTTGGCTACCATGACCACAACTACGGCACGGGCCCGCTGGGGTCGGGACTCAAACGTTGGATATGGGGCCGCGCGATTCTGGATGATCAAGTGCTTACATTTCACTATGCCGTCCCGCGAAATCGCAAACTGAAGGACGAAATTCATCTCGTTCGCGCCTCAGAGGATGGGATCAAATCGATCGACGTTGAGCATGTCGAATCCGACTGGGCTGGGCTATCAAGCGTCGGGTTGCGATATCCTAAAGAACTGTCGTTTCGTGAACGTCCATCCTCCGAAGTCGTCTCCACAGGTGCGTCGCCGGGTGGACTAATCCTCAGCAATCCCCGCGTCATCGACGCCGCCCCTTTTTACATGCGGCTGGTCTACGACGCCGCCATCGGCGGCCGAACAACAACCGCATTTTGTGAAGTCGCCTATCCCCATCGCCTGCGCTACCCGATTTTGGGGCGTATGATTGAAATGTCGATCGACAAACGCGCATGCCAATGAAACGACCCATCCTCGGCAACGAACTGCCCGACCATGATGTCGATAGTGATCAGATCTGGTCAGAAATGGGCAAACCGACGGGCCGGAAACGTCCGCTATTCTGGGGGCTCTTTGTTACGATGGCTTTACTGTTTTTTGTCGTGGTGGCGATTGCGATCGTCGTGCGGATATTCCGCTAAGGCACCAGCGCCGGCTGAGTCGCGGGCACCTTGATCGGGCCGAGCCGATACACCTTGCCGGTCTTGCTCTTGACCTTTTCCTGGCCTTCTTCGACTTCCATCACGCCAAAGTCCAGAATGTAAAGCGCCCCGTCCGGGCCGAACTGAACATCGATCGGACGCTCGATCGCATTGGGCGCGTCCTTGGTCAGGTGAGCGGGCAATCGACGGGTGTTAAACAGAAAATCGCTGACCGATTTGGCGTCCAGATCGACCCGCATCACCGAATAACCTTGTGGGCCGGTGAGCTTTTGCCCGCTGGTGGCAAACGGGGCGCGATCGCCGGAGAGCGCGACCAGCACTTGACCGCGGAACTCCTCGAACGGCTTGGCGGCACGATCGTTGACAAATGTCATCTTTGCCGCCCCTGATAGCGGCGCAAATACCGCTCGCAATAGTGCACTTCTATCCGGCGGGAGCAGTCCCGACCCGTCCTGGTTGATCAGCCCGGCCAGTTCTGGGTACCCGGTCTTGATGATCATCTGTTGAGGGGGTTGAAAGCGGGCACTTTCGATCGGCTCCAGATCCGCCGAATAGTCAGGCCAGCCATACCAAAGCTGCCCGCCGAGCGGGACTCGCAGCACCGTGTCGGGATCATCCTTCACCGGGCGCGTGCCACGCAGTTCCATCCCGTTGTTGGTGACGAACAGGTTGCCAAAATCATTAAAGACCAATCCGCGCGGGAGTCGAATGCCGTGGGC
>JBGSMH010000024.1:0-4937 GCA_041740275.1 Phycisphaerae bacterium | reverse complement strand
CCCCGTAAATCTCAATATCGCCCGCGGAGGCCGAATTTCCTGTGAGGCGGCCGGTAATGGTCAGTGCGCCGGTCGAAGTAGACCGGTTGAAGGTATAAGTCGCGCCGGTGCGAGCCCCTTCGGTAATGGTGCCACTGGTGGGACTGGTGCTGGCCAGGGTAAGGGCAGGTACCGCAGGTACGTTGGCCGGGCGGAAGGCCTTGTCTGTCGTCAGCATGATCTGATCGACACTCGTACCGGCCTCGCGCATGTAGAGATTGATTGTGTGCTGTCCGGCGCTGGGGATCATGACGTAACCGGCAGCCCCGGTTTCACTTGAGAAGGTGCTCCACAACACGCCCTCACGACGCACCGCGATATTGCCCGCCGTCAACTGCGGAACCCCATTTAGGCCGAGATGCACGCTGTCGGAATTGCCATCAAAACCGATCCCACGGACCCAAACGTAGTACTTGCCAGCCTGCGTGAAATTGGCCGTGTAATCGAGTCTTGCGCTATCGCTTGCCGCTGCAAATTCATACTTGCCACGATCATTGGCCATCGCGCGAACGCCGTCACCACTAAAGCCCGTGAGGGAATACGAATCCCAGTAGTGCGAGTCGGATGCGGGCGTAGAACTGTTGAAGTTTTCGGCCTCTTTCCAGAGGTAATCGTAAGGCGCACCGTTGAGGAGAACGCGACGGTCAAGCGTTTCGATAACAGCCATTTGTATCGCAGACTTGCGGGCGGGTTTGGATGACACAGCAGGCTTTCGGGCGGGTTTGGAAGACATGATGGACCCCGTAAATGGAATCACGGAACGCAACACGGTGCATCGGCACACTGTTGGGCACGGATTAGCCGGGAATGCTCCGCTGGCGCAGTGTTCATGTCAACGAAAAAACCGGCCTGCGACAAAATGCCGCTCCCCTCGCGCCTTTTCTGCTTCCACTGCGCGCCCGCAAACGGGCGCATTCGGAGTGGGCCTTCGCAAATATCTGTGGTTAACGCAATGTTATCAAAGCGAGTGTTTCGATCTCTGTTCAACCGCATGCTTCGCGCTATGCGCACCCGATGACGGCGGCGTTGGATTCGACTAAACTCGCCGGGATGAGCAAATCGACGAACGTGAACTGCTCACCGAACTACTACTTCATCCGCGCCAATGGCGGAACGCGTGCTGGATTGCTGCGAATAGATGAGGACCAGGACGCTACTCATGAGGTGTCGCTCCTGTCCTGCTTAGGCGCGACGGCGAGAGATTGCCTTGACGAGGTAAATAATCGACCGAAACGCGTCACTATATATGAGGGAGGCTTTACGTATGGGCAGGCCGGTCCTGTCGGTCCATGCGGTTGCCCGCGATCAACTCAATTGCCGTCTTCACCCACCGCGAAGCGGTTTAATCCAATAGGTGAGTTGAACTTAGCGTTCGCGCGACGTAAATCCAACGCGTCTCTGCGGACTCGATCGGCCGTACCGCTCACGATTTCGATTTTGTCCCGCCGAGAAATCGCCGCAGTGCTTCGTGCGGATCGACACGGCACGATTTAGCCCAGTCGACAAACTCCGCGACGTCCATGCGGCGGTCGCCGGTTTCGCACTTGTGGATCGCGACGTGTGAAATCCCCATCCGGGAAGCCATTTCCCTCTGGGTTAAGCCCGCTTCGGTGCGTAGCTGCCTCAGCAGTGCAGGCAATCGGCGGTAGCGGGCGGCGTGCTGGGCCTTGGGCATAGGGGGACAAGTGTGTCCTGTCGCCCCGCTTGTTAACGATTGAATAGCAACGCACGGATGTTATCGTATGGATAGCAGTGTCAGTTCAGAGGGGGCTGTGGCACGCATTTTCCGTGCCGAAGGGAGTGTGTGGGATGAGACAAGAGATACCGGACCTGTACGCGGGCCTGGGGGTGTCGCCATCGGCGACGCAGGAACAGATCAAGGTCGCGTTTCGTCGTCGCTCCAAGCAATGCCATCCGGATGCCGGCGGTACGCAAGATGCGATGGTCGAACTTCTCCAGGCGTACGAGATTCTTTCCGATCCAGAGGTACGGCGGCAGTACGACGCATTCCGACAAGATCCCGAGAACCCCAAATGGTGGGGCGAATACGACTCCGCCGGTCAATCGGCGCGGGACACATACGCCGCGTACGGGCAAAGCTGGGACGACCTGATTCGGTGGGTCGATGGACGCTCAAGCCAGATCCAGTCCACCGCGGCGGGCCGGGTCGCGTCCTCGGCGATCGGCGGCGTGGTCGTCGGAGCCGTGGTTGGGACGGGATTCGGGTGGTTCTTCGGCATTGACTGGTGGATGGGGCTCATCCTCGGATCGGTCCTCGGACTAATCAGCGGCGGCATGGTCGCGCGATCAAGAGAGTCCGGTCCAAGCGACGTTGTGGATGCAAAATGAAAGGACGGAATAGGATGTTGAGACGCAATTCAAGTCTATCGACGGCCTTCGTGTGCACGCTGCTGTTTATGATGGGTCCCGGCGCGGTCGCGGTCGCAGATCTCGATCACGACCGATGGGTCAAAGGGCCCGGTCGTATGACCATGGGGCAGGTGGCACAGATCGAACTTCCCGCGGGCGTCTGGGGTTGTAACCAGCGCGGAGAGATCGACAAATTTTATCGCTTGACCGGAAATCCGGTAAATCCGAATGTGATCGCGATACTCATACCGGATCTCATGCAGGTAACTTCCGATCAAACCATCTGGTTCATCTTCTTCTCGTACGATGCGACCGGATATGTCTCGGATGATGAAAAGTCTTTACTTAACGACAAGACGATCGCAGCGATGCTCACGCAGTTCCGGGCGGACCAGCAACAGGCCAATGTCGCCCGCCGGCAGCAAGGCTATGAAACGCTCGAAGTCGCAGGCTGGCACAGCCGCCCATTCTTCAACGACCGGACCAAGAACTTCACGTGGGCGCTCACGAACCGCTCGAGTGGGGGGCAGCCGGGCGTCAACTACACCAGTCGTCTGCTGGGCCGGTCTGGCGTTCTGAGGGCGACGCTGGTTGACTCCCCGGGCCGGATCGATCGGGTGATCCCTGTGTACGAAAACCTGATGAGTCGCATCAGCTTCGTCGACGGTCAACGTTACAGCGAATTCAAACCCGGTGACAAGACGGCGGGCTATGGCCTGACCGCTCTGGCAACTGGAACAACGGTGGCCGTGGCCGCAAAGAGCTGGAAGGGCTTGGTCGCGATCGGAGCCGCGATTCTGGCTGTACTAGGCGCGATCGTGAACTGGATCAAAAACAAGCTCGTACAGATGGCTAGGATTCCGAAGGTCGCTCCCGTGGGGGCTGCCTCCACCAACGCACAGAACACGGACGCATCCACCGTCATTCTCACCTGCCGCGAGTGCGGACAGAAGAACCGGGTCCGATCGGCCCAGTCCATGCCACTATGCGGCAAGTGCGGGGCGGTACTCAAATGATCGGTAGTCTCGACGACTGGTGGCTGCTTCAGATCATCCTCGTTTATCTGTATGTGAGCGATTGTGTGTTATGGGTGAACACCAGAAGCGTGATTATCGAACGGACCCGACGTGGCTGTCGATGGCGATGGCCACTTTACGATCTATCGGTCGGGGGACACGCGCCCGTGCTTCTGAACCCACTGACACCGTGGCGACAGGTGCATGTGATCGAAGCGTTGCCGGTGACGATGACGACCGATGCGGTCGTGATCTGCCCAATGCACAACCTCCGGCGATCGCCCGAAGTCGCCGATACGCAGGTCGGCACGCTGGGATGGAATGACCTCCGGGGTGTCTGGTCCGAAGGCGACCGAGTGTTCCTCAAAAGATCCGTGCCGATTCCATTGGGAACAGTTCAAGGCGCTGCTAAGATGGCCGATCACCTGCGTTCGCTCTGGCGGGCGGATCATGCGGACCGCGATCGTATGCTCGACGCGCTCGCAGACGATCGGTGCGATACAGACTGTATCCTGGCGCTTAGCAACGGTGACCACGGAACGGAACGTGAACTGCGATTCGCATCAGCGGCACTGCTGGTATCGCTGTACGGCGTGTTGCCGGTCGCGATTGGCGTCCTGCCCGTGCTCATTCCGTGGGTGTTCGCGATCGCCGGCCTGTGCTGGATGATCCTGCTCGCACGCTTCGCAAGCACTGCTCGAGGCGACCCACGTCGATGGCGGCACATACTGAACATGCTCTTCATGCCGACCTCGGCGATACGCGTGATCACACACCTGAGCCGGGACCGGCTCATGGACTTCGATCCCGCCGCTGTCGTTCTCGCTTTACCGATCGAGAGATCATCGACCGAAGTCACAGGTCTGATCCTGCGTGATCTGCTGTGGCCGGTTCGGACCGGACACGAACCGATCGATCGGCAGCTCGATTCGGCTCGGGTGCGTTTGCTGAAGCGTCTGCGTGATCGATTCGACGACCTCGACACCCGCGTTGAAGCTCCATATCCCGATAGCGGATGCGTCGCCTACTGCCCGCGGTGCCAGATGCAATATGTCATCGACGTCCGGGAGTGCTGCAACTGCCGAGGTGTTCGTCTGCGGCTGTGGGGGACGGCCCATAAAGTGTAAATTTCGGCCCGAAATGCGTCATAATAGGTGAGGAGTAGGATACCCATCAGCGGGCTTTGTCGTGCCGTTGATGCCCTAAATAAGTGCGTCCGCCGCGTCATGATAGGTGATGAGGAAGCTGAACGGCTTCGAAGATTCTCTATTGATAGGCAGTCGCATCGCACGTCTACCGTGAGCCGTCCCGGCTCGTGTTTCCTTCCTGAATCTCGCACGCAGCAACGTCATCGCCACGGTCCTCGGCGGCGAGCGGTGTCGCTGCGCGCACAACCTTCGGAGGACCCATGTCATTGGTTTCAGATTCCCCGCGTCCCCGGCGACGCAGGCAGCGGCCGCCGCGGGTGAATGCGGATCGGTTGCAGGCGGCGGATGAGGCGATCGATCGGGT
>JBGSMH010000023.1:0-1945 GCA_041740275.1 Phycisphaerae bacterium | reverse complement strand
CGCTTGACCATCTTCTTGAAGTCCTGGTCGAACTTGGGCAGCCACGCGACATCAGGCTTCGATGGGTTTGCCGGCAGAAAGCCCTTCTCGTCCAACCACGGGCGCGAAATACCCATTGGCTGGATCCGCCCGGAGCCTGGGACACCGTGACCGAACTCAACGGTGATGCCCAAACCGGCTCGCTTTAACGCCGCAAACTGTGCCCGCCCCACCTGCGCCTGATACCACTGCTCGTAATCGGCATCATCCGTCGGCTTGTATCCCCAGCCGACTCGATTTGGCGAGACGCCAAGTCGCGTGTTGACTTCGATATCGTTGGCGTCGATCGTCAGTTTGGTGTACGGCTTGGCGTAGGGTGTGGCCTTGAAGGTGCGGACGAATGATGAGACGAATCGTCGCCCGGCGCCGGGCAATTCCATCATGATCGCGTACGCGCCCAGCGTCTCGGGGATTTTTGCATCAACCGTGATCGTGGCGGCGGGCTGTTCCGCGAGATTGACCGGGAACTTGATCGTATCGACCACCCCCATTGAGAAGACCGTCGGATTCCATATATCGTTGGGAGTGCCCTTCGTGCCGTAATGGATGATCTCGACGGTGCCCTCGCCGACGATCGGCTCGGCACCGGCGCGGCGGATCTGGATCGTGAACTTCGGCTGCTCACCAGGGAACAACACGTTGCCCGGCGCACTCATCGATTGCAGCACCGCATCGAAGCGCGCACTCTCTTGTGGCTTGTCCAGACCAAACGCGACGTTGAAGTCCTTCATCTTGCGGCCGGTCACCATCTGACCGACAGTGACCTCGGCAGACAATACCATCGCCAGCATCGCGACGGCGATCCGGGCAAAGCGTTTCAGAAAATACATGTGGAAAACTCCGGGTGTTGAACAGCTGAGATCACGAAATACTTAGGCAGGCGATCAATCTCGCGACATGAGACGATCCTTCCGGACTGGCCGATATTCGCGACCAAGGGTTGTCGAAATTTTCCCATACGCCGATCTCACGATCGGCTATGGTGCCAGCCTGCCGGGTTTTACGAACCAGCACAGGCTGCTGGGGATTGCGCCGCCGTCCGCCAAGGCTTCATTGTGCGTCGAACACCGCCCACAATCCGGTCGGCGTTGTCCCCGATTCATCGAGATATCTCACATTCATTGCAGGGACGATCAGGTTGTAGTCCAGCGGCAGATCCTCGATCAGCGTGCGGAACTTTTCGTACTCCACCCATGAACCCGACCCATCCGCCCGCGCGAAGTTGACGCCGCGTTTGTGCCGCTGTCGCACATTGCCCGAATGAGCTACGAAATCAGAGACGATCGCTTTGGATCTCAGATCATTTAGCTTTGGCCAAGAAGTCGGCAGCCCCCCGGCGACTGGATAGTTCTTCTGGCCCCAGTCGATCACGGGTCGAAGATTATAGCCGGCCCGCACAAACTCACTGAGCTGTGCTTCGGGCGGCCATGCGTTATCCGGGGTGTTGAACTGCCATCGTGTGTCGCGCTCGGTTGGACAGTAAAGCCACTTGGAATCCTTGATATACCCCGCCAGGTACACCCTCCCAAAGAGTTGATATAAGCCCGGAGGGTCACCCGGAAAGATAAAGACGGTCCGGGACGTGCGGATGGCATATGCCGCCCACTTGGTGTTGTTCCGGTAGCCGATCGGAACATAATCACGATTGTCATTCGCGTAGAATCGTAGAACGGTCGCTACTTGACGCAGATTGCTGAGGCAACTGACCCGCTGCGCCGCGTCACGGGCACGATTGAGTGCCGGCAGCAAGATCGAGATCAGCACCGCAATAATGCCGATCACAACCAGCAATTCGACCAATGTGAAGCCGCACCGTTCGCGAATTGTCTTTGGAACAGTCATCGTTTACCTCATCTCCGGCCTGGGTTCGCCAACCCCAAAACGCATCGCAGACTGAAGACGGATT
>JBGSMH010000022.1:0-2227 GCA_041740275.1 Phycisphaerae bacterium | reverse complement strand
TGCACCCGACACCCATTGGCAGCGGCGATCATCTCACAGCGCCGCTGCAGTGAGGCGGCGACCAACGTTCGCGCTTCGGGCGTGAGCGTCCGCGCGGTACCGGTAATCTTTGCGACATCTGGACTGACGTTGGTCGCAGTGCCGGAATGGAACGTACCGACCGTGACCACCGCCGGTTCGGTCGGGTCCAGTTCGCGACTGACAAACTGCTGCAAATTGATCACCGCTTCTGCTGCCGTCACGATCGGATCGAATCCCAGGTGCGGAAACGCGCCATGACAGCCTTGACCGATAAAGGTTGCCTCGAATTGGTCTGTCGCCGCCAGAATCGGGCCGGACTTGGACGCGACCGTGCCGACCGGCAATCCAGGCCAGCCATGCAAGCCGAAGATCGCTTTAACTTTCGGGCCGAGGGTCCCATCCAACACACCCGCCAGGACCAATCGCGCCGCCCCGCCGCCGCCTTCTTCGGCGGGTTGAAAGATCAGTTTCACGCACACGCCCAACTGATCCGCCTGTTGCATCAGCACCTCGGCCGCCCCGAGCAGCATCGTCGTGTGTCCGTCGTGTCCGCAGGCGTGCATCAACCCTTCATGAGTCGATGAATAAGGCAATCCCGTTTGCTCGGTAATCGGCAGGGCGTCGATATCCGCCCGCAGTGCGATACAGGGCTTGGACGTATCCCCGATCATCGCGATGGTGGCGGTCGGGGCGTCGGGCGTGCCGGCGATGAAGTCGATGCCCAGGCGGGTCAGTTCCTCGCGGACCACCGATGCGGTCTCAAACTCTTCGTAGCCGATCTCGGGGATCTGGTGCAGCCGATGCCGAAGGGAGATCAATCGTGGTACGTCCAGTGTTGATACGGCATCGTTCGGCATGATCAACTAGGGTACGCCGATCGGGTGTGCCAATCAATCACGAAACTCCAACATCCCCGACGGCTCTTCCTGTCGCGGGGTGTTGGCGGCGGGCAATCCGCCGATCGCAACGCATGTAAGCGGCTCCCATCCCGTCGCAGTCAGCCCTAGAAAACGCTTCCAATCCTCATCGCAAAAATCAACAAAAGTTCGACACCCCATCCCCACCGACGTCGCCGCCAGATGCAGGCGTTGTGCAACAATCCCGGCCTCCAGATGCGCCAGTCGGTACAGATCAGGCCCGCCTTCGGTGAGCAGACGCTTCAAGTTGGATACGAGCACACAAATCGCCGATGCGTTGACCAGCAACTCCCCACGGCCGCGCATCAGCGGGCCGGTCTCGTGTTTGTATTGGCCGTGATTCAGTTGCACCCATTGATCGGTCATCGGGTCGTACCACCAGATGCCCGGGTCCTGCCCGACCACATCCTGCATCACCCAGAAAGGTCGTACCAGCCCGACATGTGCACCGTCGGGTTTAATCGGAAAAAACGTCCCACCTCGGAATGCAGACCGGGCAAACCGCACGATCAGATCGCGCGACATCGGGCGCGGATGAAACGCATCGGTGAAACTAACGTCCAGTGAGACGAGCCGCAGCGATCGCCCTGCCGCCAGATCGCTGGCGATCGGTAGAGGTTTGGTTTCCACCTGTTTCGGCACCGGCGACATATCCGTCAAAGGCGGCCGAACCTCTCTTATCGCGATCCCCGTCGCGCTCACTTCCTGCTGTACATTCAGGATCGACCCAAACGCCAGCACCCCCTCGCACATCGGACGCGGGAGCGCACCGACATCCACATGCCCGGCGGGCACGACAATCTTGGGCTCCACTGTCGCACCATCCGCCCAGACGATCATCGCATGGACCGATTCGGCATGATTATAATCCGCATCCGCCGGCACGCCGATCAACTCGCGTGTGCTGCTGTCGGTCATCCGCAGGCGGGTGATCGTGTTCATGCCCAGGCCCATCGCGGTGGCATGGATCGATTCGACCACCTGCCCACAATCGACCACCGCCTGCCGATACCCCCGGCGGCCTTGCGACCAACTCGATCGACAAAATACCGTTGACACCAATAGCAGCGCCGGCACCGTCGCCAGAAACTGCAGATCGGGTCGACCACGCCGCAGCAACGCGAGCGTTTCGGGCGCATCGCGCAGGCGTCGCAGGGCGTGTTCTTTGACGCTGTAGTGATAAAACCCCGGATCAAGCCCGTCGATCGAGAACGCCGCGACATAAATCTCGCACGGATACGCCAGTTCTCCGGACGGCACCGCCCGCAGCATCGCCGGTCCCCAGGGCA
>JBGSMH010000021.1:0-4175 GCA_041740275.1 Phycisphaerae bacterium | reverse complement strand
AGTCAGCATGCGCACAACGCTGCTCATGGGGGCGTCGCGACTGAACTGTCACCCGCGGAGCGCGAACAGGAAATCGACAAACGCTCGCCAGTACCAGATGGGGTGGATGCAACCAGACCCGCATCGGCGGTGATGCAGTACGCGAAGTTCTGGCCGACGGTGTTTGTGATTGAACTGACCGATATCGCGTTCGCGATCGATTCGATCGTCGCCGCCATCGCGTTTATTCCGCACCATGACGGGCCGGGCCCCAATCCCAAGATGTGGGTCGTCATCACTGGCGGGTTCTTCGGGGTCATTCTCATGCGGTTTGCCGCGATGATTTTCGTCAAATTGCTCGACCGCTTCCCCCGCTTTGAATTGGCGGCGTATCTTCTGGTGACTGTCATCGGGGGCAAACTGGTCTTCGACTACCTCGGAAACCTGATGCTGGCGACCGAAGCCAACAAACACCCGATCAACTTCCACGACACCGGAAGCCCGTGGTTCTGGGCATTTTGGGTCCTCATGATCGCCTGTTTTGCGTACGGATTTGTTCGTCGCAAACAGGGCGCTCGGGCCTGAGAACCCATTTTTCGGTTCGCCACAGGTCGCACGATTTGCGTCTGACTCGATCTTTCCGGTACAGTATTCCGCTTATGTGTTTTGCGAACCTGCCACGACAAGAGGGTGTGGGCGTTCGCGTATCGGAGTGGTTCGAATGATGCGTCTGAGCGAAATCCTCAAACCGCAGAACATCAAGATCGGCATCGTTGCGACCGCCAAAGCGGACGCGATCGCCGAACTGGTGAAACTGCTTGAAACCAATGGCGACATCATTGATGGTGCCAAGGTTCTGGAATCCGTCCTCGATCGCGAGGCCACCCGTACCACCGGCATCGGCAACGGCCTGGCGATCCCACACGGCAAAAGCCCGGGTACGCCCAAGCTGTCCATGGCGATCGGACGACCGGCAAGCCCGATCGACTTCCAATCGATTGATGGCCGACCGGTGACGATCATCTGGTTGTTGACCAGCCCGCCCGATCAGGCTGGCGTCCATATCAAAGCCCTTGCGGCCATTTCGCGATTGATGACCAGCGACAAGTTTCGCTTTGCCATGAACAACGCCAAGACCGCAGAAGAAATCTACGAAATTGTGCTCAAGCAGGAATCCGCCTGAGCCTGTTTGACCCTTAGTAGAGTACGACTTTGAACAGTGCATCGTTGATGATGCGCGTACCGGTCAGTGTCGTTTTGGTGCTGGTCCCGTTGTGAACGCCAAAGCCCGCGTTGTTGCCGATCAGGCCGCCGAGGATGGTGACGGTGCTCGTCTCGATCAGTCGCACGCCGTCCCCGCCATTGCCCAGGGCACGTCGACCGTTGATGTCGAGGCCGATGATGTTGTTCTGGAAGACGTTTCTGGAACCCTGATACACGCTTACGCCATTGGATTTGTTGCCTGAGATGACGTTGCGGTCGGCGGCGCGGGTGCCGCCGATCAGGTTGCTTTTTGCGCCGTTGGTGACGTCCACGCCGCGCCATTGGTTGGGGATCGCATAGGTGCCCGTGGCGCTGGTGCCGATCAGATTGCCGAGCACGCGATTGCCGAAGGCGCTGGACAGATACAGCACCACGCCAGACATGCCATTGCCCGAGACCACGTTGCGTCGGACCATGTTGTATTCACGGCTGATCTCCACGCCGTACCATTGGTTGGCGACCGCCTTGCTGCCGGTAATGTCGGTGCCGATCAGGTTGTTGACGATCTCGTTGCCGACCGCGCCTACGCCGTTGACGACAACGCCGTCTTCCTTGTTGCCTGAGATGAGGTTTCGTTCGCCGCGGATCATCCCGCCGATGCGGTTCTTGGCCGAACTGTTGATCGCGACGCCACTTTTCCCGTTGGCGACGGCTTTCTGCCCGGCGACATCCGTTCCGATATAGTTGCCGATCACCACATTGTTTTTGGCTGCCGTTGAATAGAGTTGTACGCCACTCGAACCATTGCCTGAGATCACGTTGCGATCGTTCGGATTCGATCCGCCGATCAGGTTGCTGGAACTGGCAACGACGATGCCTTTTTGCGCATTCGCGGCGGCCTTGCCGTAGCGGTCGAGTCCGATCCAGTTTCCTTTGACGCTATTGCCATTGGCGTTGACCAGCAGAACGCCGTTACCGCTGAAACGGTTGATGATCATTCCCTTGACGGTTGAGTTTCCCCCGCCGACGCGCAGGCCGTCGCCGGTGGTTTTGTCCCCGCGCAGTTCGATCAACGGGCTGCAGCGCCAGCCGGGTTGCGAGGTCGCGTCGATGTTCACCGGATACTTGATATACGGCAGCGGCGAGGTCGGGCTGATCGTCTGTTGCCCGGAAGCGATCGCAAAACGGATGATGTCCGCATCGTTTGATCGGTTCGCCTGGGTGATCGCATCGCGAAACGAACCGGCCCCGGCGTCGGCGGCGGTGGTGACGGTAAACGTCGCCAGCATCTGCCGACCTTCGATCACTTCCATCGTCGGGATTGTTTTTCTGCGATTCGACATAGTCGTCGCGCGATTGGAATCACGAGACAACTCATTGGTAAGATTCAGCGCGGGCAAGTGCGCGGTCTTTTTCTGCAAAATCGCTTTGCGGACGTGGGATAAACTAAAACGGTTGTGACGGCTGGGCGATCTTCGGGCCTAACCGACGCAAACCGGACGTGTCTTGCAGGACTGTAAGGATGAGATCAGTCATGAAACGCAATCAACGCATCGAGCGAAACAAAACCATCCCCGCCGTGATCGAAACGCTTGATCGCCGGGTGCTGCTGGCGGTGACATCGTCGCTGGTGAACGGCCAGCTTGTGGTCGCCGGCACCAACGGGTTTGACGATATCGGCGTAGGTATCGAACCGGGCGGTTCGCGCATCCTTGTCTTTGATCGCGGACTGGTGCAGGCGGTCTATCAGCCACAGGATGTCTACAACATTTGGATTGACGCTTTCGCTGGCGACGACGGGATCAGTGTCTCGCGCGGGCTCAAACTCCGCACCACCATCTGGGGCGGCAGTGGCAACGACACCATCTCCGGCGGCAACGGGACCGACTCGATCCTAGGAGAAGACGGCAACGATTACATCCGCGGCAACTCGCGCGGCGATTACATCTTCGGCGGATATGGCCACGATAACATCTTCGGCAACGGCGGGTCGGACATCCTCTACGGAAACGATGGCGAGGATGTGATCGATGGCTCCGACGGCAATGACTACATCGATGGCGGCGACGGCAACGACGACCTGGATGGACGTCGCGGTGCCAACACCATCCACGGCGGGGACGGCGACGATGACCTCCTCGGCGGCGATGAGCGCGACGAACTTTTCGGCGGCAGCGGACGTGATGTCCTCTCCGGATTCGGGGACGACGACTATCTCGTCGGCGGAAGCGATCCCGACATCCTCTACGGCGACTCCGGCGACGACATCCTTGATGGCGGCGAAGGCGGCGACACCCTCTACGGTGATGATGGCGAAGACGAACTGATCGGCGGCGACGACGACGACTCACTCCGCGGCGGCCGCGGCAATGATTACCTCGACGGCGGGATCGACGACGACACCCTTCTGGGCGATTCCGGCCGTGACACCATGCTCGGCGGCACCGGAAAGGACATCCTCGACGGCGTTGATGACAATCGCGACACCCTCCGAGGCGAAGACGGCTCCGATACCCTCTTCGGCGATTTCTACGACGACGATATGGCCGGTGGCTCAGACCATGACTACCTCTACGATGAGTACGACTTCCTGATCAGCCAGGGTTGAGCAACATGGTCTGCCAGTGCGCCCCTATGCGCACGCGACGTTGCGGGTAAACTCACCGGCCATGCAGAAATTCAACGCACGCTGGCTGGCGCTGTTGGCGATCACACTGATCGCACTTTACCTCTGCTGGCTGATCATCGTCCCCTTTATTGAGGTGATCCTGTGGGCCGCAGTGCTGGCGATCATCGCATTCCCGTACCACATGCGGCTGCGGGCGCGTGGGTTTCGGCCCTGGCTGGCGGCGTTGATCACGACACTGGGCGTGGTCGTCGTCGTGCTGGTTCCCGTACTGGTTATCCTGACGCTGGTGGCAGTGCAGATCCCGGATGCGATCGACCAGGTGCAGAAGTTGATCATTGCCGCCAAGGGGTGGCTGGCGCCGGAA
>JBGSMH010000020.1:0-2567 GCA_041740275.1 Phycisphaerae bacterium | reverse complement strand
CCGTCTTCTTCGGGTCATCGCGTAGCGATTCGGGCAACCAGTTGGGCAGAGAGGGAAGCCTGGCACTCATTGCTCACCTCCAAAGTAGACACTGACCGCTAATTCGGCATCGACGATGCCCGATTTGCCATCACGCGACTTGAGACTCAGTGTCCGGGTTCGCATCATCCGAGGCAGGCTTTCGGCCTGTCTTAAGAATGTCGCGACATCCATGAATGGGCCAGCAAACCGAAGGGTGATCGGCAATTCGCTGCACAATTCCAGTTGTTTGAGTGTTTGCGGGTCGCAGCGGAACTTTTCGACGCGTGCGTTCTGCGCCATCCCGGCGATTTCCCGGATAAAGCTGGACAAATCCTGCTCGGCCGGTAGCTGGCGGCTATTGGCGATCTGCTGCTTAAGCTGAACGACATCACGTTTAATACTGTCCAGGTCACGAGCGGCGGCATAGTTCTTTGATATCTGTATATCCGCCGCCGCGATCTGCTGGCGCAACTCCGCCATCCGGTGAGTGCTTGGACGGTAGACGAATATGTAAAACCCAAGCACGGCAACCAGCATCCCGACACCCAGGATCAGTTGCGTGCGTTTGGTCCAGCCGGCTTGTTGTTGTAAAGCGATCATTTCGCACCTTCCGGCGAGTCAATTTCGATCGAGAAGCGGATCGAAAATTCGTGCATCAAGAAATCGCCTTCGACGTGGTCGCGGGCAAAATCGAGGGTCAGATCTTCACAAAATCCCGTTTCCCGGAGATTATCGAGCATGGTTGCGATATCGCCGCTGGTGGGGGCGACGCCTTTGAAACGCACCTTCAGCAGGCGATCAACCTCACTAATCCGTTTTCCCGTCTTGGCCGCAGAGGCGCGTTGGGTCAGCGGTGCTTGCCGCTCACTGGTCTCCATGACCATCTCCAGCAGAGACGCCTCTTTGGGAAGTGCTTCTTCGAGCAACTTCAGAACGCGCGACGCCTCCACGTTCAGCCCTAGCGATGCCCCAACACGCTGTTGCATCTGATACTGGGCACGCAAGCGCTCCTGCTCCTGGCGTTCGCGGACGCGATAGGTGCTGGCCTCCAATTCGGCGTTGCGCGTGATCAAGAGTGCTTCACGTCGATCCAGCGCCTGAGCGTCTGTGATCGCCCATGTTGATAGCGCCAACGCCGCAACGATCGAGCAATAGAACTGCAATTTCAGTAATTGCCGTTTGCGGTGAGTGGCGGCGTACCAGCCGGGCAGAAAGTCGATTTCACGCATTGGCCACCTCCTGAGCACTGAGTCGGTTGCGATGGGGATCGGGGGCTTCCATCACACCGGCGGTTTTGATTTCGGTGCTAAGGTCAACCACCTCGACCAGGGACGCGTCCGATTTGCGTCGGCCATACGGACCCGACTGGGCCTCGCTACCCCGCGTCAGCATGTTCTTAGCCATTCGTAACGATGCCCCGAATGCCACGCCCCATTCACTGAGCGTCGACTCTGGCGAATCGAGTATCGTGCCCGTGCGGACGACGCCTTGAAACGGCTGACAAACGACGACAGGCACCGTCATCGCTTGGGTCAACGCCGCGATGATCGACGGATCGTTGGCTTCGCCGCCCAGGATGCGGATCTTACCCGGACGCTGACCCCGGAAGGTGACCGAGTAATAGCGTAGGCAAAGGGATATTTCGTGAACCAGATCGCCGATCATTGATCGTGTAGCGTCGCTGACCGTCTGGCGAACCGGATCTTTTTCGTTCGGATCCATCGCCGCAAAACGACGTCGCAGGCTGGCGGCCTCAGAGAGGCTGAGGCTCAGCTTTCGTGAAACACATTCGCTGATCTTGCGTGAACCGATTTCGATCGACTTGACGAAGGTAACGTCCCGGCCGCGACCGATGACCACCTGGCTTTGCTCGGCACCGATATCGACCAGTACACTGACTTCCAGTTCGTCTTCCTTGCGGCGGACAAACCGTTCGATGCCGCGATAAAGCGCACAGGGTTCAAAATCGAGTGCGTCGACGATCAAACCGATTTGATTGAACTGCTCCAGAAGGTTGTCAATGAGTCGGGTTTCGACTGCCAGGACGATCACCTCTTGACGGCTTTCGGTGCCCTGCCGCACTTCACCGGCGGGGATGAAACGGATCGACAGCTTTTCCGACGGCACGCTGAAGAGCGTTCGTGTCTCGTTCTCAATCGCCAGTTTCATTTCGGATTCGGGCAGCGGCGGGAGACGAAGCGTTTTGACCTGAACAAACTCGCGTGGCAAGACCGGCACGATTCGGCGTGACCGAAAGCCCGATTGCTGGATGATCTGCTTGATCAGCGGCATCGCGACAGCCGTGCGGTCCAGGCCGGTCAGATTCTCTGATTCGACGGTCTGCTGCATCGCCGCGACGACCGATAAAGCGCCGGCGTGTTCCTGAAGTTGCAGCAGTTTCAGATTGTCGTGACCGATATCGATCGCGATCGGTAAGTGCTCATGGCGCCTCAGGAAGATCATGACTTCATCCTTCACTCACGGACATTTCCCCCGTATACGGCTCTATACTAATCGTCATGATTCGATCGCCGCTTTGGATCCGA
>JBGSMH010000019.1:0-4066 GCA_041740275.1 Phycisphaerae bacterium | reverse complement strand
CGGATGTGCAGCCAATTTGTATCGGCGCGACAAGCGGCCACATGGCTCGTCCTGGGCGTTTTCGCAATCATTTTGCTCGTTCAACGCCCGGCAGGTGCGGACCCACCTGAGGCGCTCGGGCCTGTGACCTGCCATTGGGAGGATTCCGATCAGCAGCAGGTCTTTGTCGTCCAAGGACAACGCTATGCGCTTCGCGTCGGTACGCAGCCCGCTCGGATCATCGATCTGCGAATCGACGGAAAGTCCGTCAACACCCCCAAAGGCCTGACGGTGGCATTGATTGACAACGCGGGATTGCGCTTCGTCCCCGCGTCAGTGAAAGCCAAGCCACAATGGCAAGTCCACACCGGGCAAAAGCCCGCGCCCGCGAAATCCTCGCGGGCCCGGATGAACGTCTGGCGGGCGTCGCCGGTCTATTGGGAAGTGCATTTGCGCGACATCCCTTTCGTCCCCGAAGCCGATCCGGATCTTACCCAGCCAACGCTCCCGATTCGTGGCGAACTGGTCATGCACGCGTACACCGATCGTGTTCACATCGAATTGAGAGTCACACCGGTAGCGGGTCAAACCCCCGTTCGTGCCGCGATTGAGGGATCGATCCCGTCCGCCCGAGTTTCCAGCCTCGCCGGGCGCGCGATCCTCGTCGCCGACAACGTTTCGGTACTCGCAGGAGTGGGTGGCGCATTTGAGAATCAAACGCAGCAATGGAATGTGCCGATCGACCGAAATAAGAGTGCGTGGTGGGTAATCCGACCAACCGTAGCCGGGGCCAATAGCGAAGCGGTCTTTGCCCCGGAAGTTCGGCCGCTGCCGGACAGAAACATCGTGATGGAGCGCGGCGTCTTGCACGGATACGACGCTCGGAGCGGACTGTACCGACTCAGCACCGACGCACTTCGCGGCGCGTTCGCATTCGATCCCGCACACAAAATCCCCAACCGCCGGATCAGCGCGCCCATGCGGGTTACAGGCGATGATCAGGATCGCAACGTCGTCGTGATCTGCTCCACGGGTATGGGAAATCTGGAGGCAGGCGTGATCGCAGACCGCCACGGCTTCCCACTGCCGATCACCGCGTTTGTGGCCAAGAACTTCCAGGGAGAAAACGAAGAACCCGAAGATGTCGCGTTTGGCGACATTCTCTTTCCCCTCCGGATTGAGCCGGATCAGGATCGTTCGCTTCAGGTGCTCGCGCTGTTTCAGAACTGGGGCGATCACGCGCTGAAGCAAGTATCCTCAATCCGCTTTTTCAACATCTACTGGCATCTCTCAACCGGCCTATCAGAAACGACTTGCTTCACTCATGCCTACATGAAGATGCGTGGAACATATGTCGCGATCCCGGATTTTCGGCCTTACTCCGGGCCATTCATGATGGGTCAGCCCCAACACGAATGTTATGCCTGGCCTGGGTTGTTGCAGTACGCGTCCGAAGACGGCGAGGTAAAGCTGTTGTACGATCGGACGGTCTTCCGCTCTGTCGCGCCCAATTTGGCGCAGTTCACCATGTTCTTTCGTACTAGCGACAGTGCCGCCACCGCGCGAGTCGAAGTGATCGAAATCCCGCAGAAAGACGAAGCGCGGACGTTTCTTCGAGTTCGCTACGAATGGTCCAAACCTGTCACCATCCAAGGTGACGCGCGACTGGCATTTCGCTGGTTGAACGTCTTTGAAAAAAACCTCCCCAAGCAACTCGTCTGGCTCGATGCCCAGGAGGGCGAAAAGGCCATGGCCCTGGCAGCGTCGGACCGGCCGGCGCTGCTGGCGCGTCCGCTTTCAGCGGAGGGGGCGTTTGTGGGAGTGCACGAACAAAAGGACGCGTATAGCTCATTGGTGCTGGTGCAACGCCTGGCAGGCAGGTTTGGCGGCAAGCCAATTACCCAACCACATCTGACGGCCAGGTTTGATGCAGCAGGCGGCAGCTATTGGTTTGCATCACCCGAAGAGACACTGAAGATTCAGTCCGGTGATTTCATCGAAGCCGACTTGATGCTCATGCCCCATGCCGAAGTCACCACGCCCCTCTACAAAGCCCGGCGTGAAAGACGTTTTTGGTTCGAACGCGCTCCCACGATTGCGAGCGTGAGTCGAGGCGAGAAGTTGCATGACTTTCCGGCCACCGTCCGCGCCGAAGGTGATGTCGCCCAATTTGTCGTGCAAGGCGGACTCGACACCGTACCGATCGTGGTCGAAGGGTTTTCGCGCGCATCGGTTCCGATGCTCTGGCGATCCGGCGTTTGGCAAGACCAGCAAGTCCACGGCGGGGACGGATATCAAGTCGATTCAGACGGCGATGGCAAATTTCGGTTTACGTTTGTCTATCCGATCCGCGGGACGGAGAAGCATGATCTGGTCGTCTCTCTAATGAAATGCTCAGTGCCGATCCGAGCACTGACGGACGATAGTGGATTCGCGTCAATCGAAGCCGAGGGGGCGGGGGATTTCGCCACCGAATCGCCGGGCATGTGGGCGCCTGGCACGAACACCGTCGTGGCCGGCTCGCGCCTGGTCAAGTTCTTCGGTCCTGGCCAGCGCGTCCGGCAAGTTCCGGTCGAAATCAAAATCGCCAAAGGTGCAACGGATGTGAAAATTCTCTCTTCCTCTTCGGACAAGACCGAACTGACTGTATCCGGAGACGCCTGCGAAGTGCGTTTTCCGCACCGACCCGAGGGAACCGCACATACACTGTCGGTTGATGGTAATCTCTTGGAAATAAGGGATTTAAGCGCGCCTTCGGCGGTGCTCTCCGGCGGCGACCACCGCGTCGTTCTGGCGCGCGTCCATCCATCGAAGTAGACCTTTCTGATTTCGATCTCACTTTAGATAACGCCGGTCATATTAAAAGAAATGACGTAGAAGAATAGGATTAGCCGCACCATAATGTGACGTTGGCTTAGGATGGTTCCTGCCAGCGTTTGGTTTTAGAGGCACGGGCACCACGCCCTAATGCGGAGTCAGCGATGTTGAAACTGAATGGATCGAGTCGTCATGGATTTACGCTTGTTGAGTTGCTGGTCGTGATTGGCATTATTGCCTTGCTGATCAGTATCTTGCTTCCTTCGCTTCAAAAAGCACGAGAGGCCGCGATCACCATTAAGTGCGCCAGTAACATGCGTCAGATCGCACTGGGCATGAACATGTATATCGACGCCAACAAGGGTCGGCTTCCGCCCGTGCTCATCAGCGCCGGCGGCAGTTCGACGCAGACTGTTTATCCCAACGGCTTCTCATGGTCGAGCGCGCTGGTGACCAACCGGTTTGTCCAGGCCCCGCAAGCGATGATCTTTGACGCCAGCAACAACTGGGTCGGGTCCAAACGAGAGGCGTCGGTCTTTACCTGCCCCAAGACCAATTTTGATCTGCCGACCGTTACGGTCGCCCCACGCTTTCCGTCTGATGGCGTGAACAATTACGGACAGGTCTGGCCGGGCGGGACCAGCCCCGATCGCTTTGCTGTCTACGGGTCGTACGTCCCTCCAGCTCGCGCCGCGGATGCCAACGCCGCCGGCGCCAACAACTGGCGTCGGATGTTCTTCACGACGTTCGAAGGTGCGAACTCCACAAACGCCAATCTGAGTAACGCTGACCATCAGCGCACACGCTCATTGGTTCGTCGGTCGTCTGAAGCGGTGATGCTGATCGAAGGAACCTGGCGCGACATCCAGAACGGTGCCTCGATGACCACCAATCCGCGAATGGGTGCGGCCCGTCACGGGCAGTGGACCAACGAGAAGCGAGACGGGCTGACCAATATCGCGTTCTTCGATGGCCACGTTGCGGCGTTCAACACGTCGATTTACTCCAGTCGCCCGGCGAGCAACTACTATTTCCGCGACACGACAATTTTTGCGCCAAATTACCAGCGTTGATTGACGCTTGGGCTCGCCGAGGCCACAGAAATCCGATCGTGTTATGACCGCTCATGGCTGGCGAGACCGGTTGCGATATGCCGTGGGCGTCAGACCGGTCTTGCGGCGAAAACCGACGCTCAACCGCTCGCCACTGGCGAGCCCACATCGGGAAGCAACTTGTGGCATCGACAAGTCCGACTGCGACAGGAGATGCC
>JBGSMH010000018.1:0-7815 GCA_041740275.1 Phycisphaerae bacterium | reverse complement strand
GCCTTTCGGTTCAGGCCAGACGTTGGGGTCGATCGCAACCGTGTAAAAAAGCCGATTGGCCATGCCGCGGAAATAGGCGTCGGCCGCGTCAATCCCCACTCGCTTCAGTGCTGATCGGGATAGCGTCGACGACATGTCATCGAATAGCCACTCGTGTCTATGGACGTGCTGCAATCCCAGCCCGCACCTTGGAAGCCCCATCGCACCGGGGGATTCGACAACGTAAAGCCAATCCAGTTCATTCTGGCAGAATCGCATTTGTTCGGTTTCGGCATCATGCATGGAGTAGATGGCGGGGGGCAGCAGTTCGCCCTCGGCCAGATGCACGTCGGCTTGGTCGATCGTCGCACTGCCTTTGCCGCGGTCGCCACCGGCGCGGTAGTCGACGGTGTCGGTGCCCATGTTGAAGTGGCTGTCGCGGAAGACCCCGCGAAAGCCGGCCGCTTGCAGCTTCTTCATGGTCGTTTTGAAGAGCTCAAGGTGTGCCTCGCTTCGGTTGTTTACCGCAAAGAGGACATGTCCATAGTTATTGCGGCAGCCCTGACCGCTCTGGTCTCGGGCAAACAAGTCGGGAATATCATTGCTGAGCGGACTCAATGAACTGAAGCAGTTGCTGTACCACATGTAGCATTCGAGTCCGAGGCGTCTGGCCAGCTCGAACGCGTCGTGCAATGCAGGCCAGCCGCCGTATTCGTCGGCGATCTCGGGTTCTAGCACGCAGCACATGTTCCCCACCACGCCCCATCGTTCTGCACCACCGCTTTTTGCGTAGAGAACGCTCTTGACATCCGTCTCATTGGATCGCCAAAGCGGCATGACGAAGATCTGTCGTAATCCGTGTTCGTTCAACCATTCCAGCGCTGCGGGGAATCGGTCGAGTTTGGCAACATCCCAGCACTCGATTGTTCCTGCGGGTCGAGCTTTTTGGTGCTGAACGCCATAGTGGTCGCGAACCGCGTGCTGAAGCTGATCCCGGACCCCCAGGTAGTGGTTTGCCACCGCAGTCGGGTCCGAATCAATCGCTGCCGCCAGAATACGGCGGGCAGGGAGTTCGATCCGGTCCGTCAGGTCGAAGACGAACTGATTGAAGTGCAACAGCAGATTGCGACGCCGGTCTTCATGAAAAAGTGCCCGCACATGCGACGGCCGCGTATGAGCGGTCACCAATGCGAGACGATCATCGTGCTGGAATGTAAAGCCGCTCATGCCGGTATAAAGCGGCAGGTGCTGGAAGATATAAGGATTGTTGATGCCCGGGAGCGTCCATCCGCTGCTGAATAGTTCTGCTTCGCCGAGCTTCTTTACCGGGGCGGAGAAGCCGCTGCGCATGATCCAGGTGTTTCCTGCGGCCTGTCCACCAATCTCCCACGTCGCCTTGTCTTCAATCTGATAGATCGCAGCACCGGGTGCGTCCCAATTAAACGCGTAGCTGAAGCCACGATAGCTTTGCGAACCCAGCGTTTCGGTCACCGGGCGAATGACCCAGGTGAGCCGATGTCCTTTACCTTCCCACGCACCGGTCGACCATGATGCAGTGCTGATCCGCTGATGCCCTCCATGTTCCTGCCACTCCATGCGATGTGCGGGGCGCCACCAGGGGCAGGTGTCGATGATCACGGCGTCGTCTTCGACGCGGGCATCAATGAGTTGATAGTGATCAACTTCGAGCCCATCGGGCGTCGCGATTTCCGGCCAGATGGCTTCGGCAGTCGAGCGCAGCGGCGTTCCATCGAGTTCGACGCTGCGGATACCGCCAACGACACCTCCCTGGCAATCAACGGTCAACGTACAGC
This sequence comes from Phycisphaerae bacterium, assembly GCA_041740275.1. Taxonomy (GTDB): domain Bacteria; phylum Planctomycetota; class Phycisphaerae; order Tepidisphaerales; family Tepidisphaeraceae; genus BPJO01. The sequence continues at coordinate 6,022 of JBGSMH010000018.1, read as the reverse complement.
CATTGCCGCAGGTGATCTGGAAATACGATTCATTTCGGATTAGAGCGGGTCTAGGCATGTTGGGTGAGTATTCTGTTAAGCTTCTGAGTCTGTGGGACGCGATTGACGACAGGTGCTGTCACATTCATGCACCGCACCAAGGCACCGTTGAGATTCTACAAGCCAGCGGAGACGTCGAGGCATCATTGCCTGAAAATCAGCCGTAGGTCACCAGCAACATAGCGGTTCGGCGTCCACGTGGTGAACCACGTCGCATTGATCTCGCTGGCGCGAACCGACTCAACATGACCATCAAAATAGGTGAAATTCGCCGACATATTCGGGTGCTTAAAAATGATGTCCATCATCGGTGCCTCGGAGTTATCCGTTTCGACCGCCATCCACGTTTGCGACGGCGCCGAACATTGATTCAGTCCTTTCGACGGAATATTGACCGCCTGGCTTGTCCCGTAGTAGTAGACCGACCCGAAACCAAAATTGATCGATTTCTTCGTCCCGTCATCGAGAGTGGCCTGCCAGTACGGCCACGGACCGTATGCACCGGCCCAGTGGTTAATCCAGTAGCTCGAAACAAAAGTGGGCTGTCCTGCGCCCATCGCGTTGGCCTTGGCGTACCCCGAACTGATGCGAATCGGCGAACCAGCGTTGCGCCACTTCCCAGGCACGGAGGTCCGGATGCTGCCCACAAAATGATTCTTCTCCGCGGGGCACATCAGTGAACTGACCGTCAAATAGGTGCCCGGGCCGCCACCATATTCAGCCGTTGGGAGCGTGATCCGCGTTGGATTCGGCAACCATTTGCTTTCGATGAGCGATCGGGGGTACGCAAATGCCGGCGGCAGTGTGGGCGCACCGGATCCGCCGCTGGAATAAGTCCCCAACGGCAGTTTGCCGCGATTTTCCGTGGCATATCCGAGAATCGCCAAACCAAGTTGACGCATGTTCGACATGCACTTGACGTTGCTGGCGGCACTTTTGGCTTTCTGAAGCGCCGGCAGCAACATCGCGATCAGGATGGCGATCACCGCGATGACGACCAGCAACTCGACAAGAGTAAAACCCCGCGGACGAATGGGCAGACGACTTCGCATGATGTGATCCTCTTGAAGACAGGACGCCTGAGACAGGAGACCCTTCGCACGCGGAAAGATTTCGTTCAAAAAAGCGACCATTCGACAGATTGGACGCTTGAACGCGGTCACGCTCCGCAGTTAACGCCCTTAATTTACGACGGCGCCCAGAAAATGCAACACCAAAATGTAACCATTTACCCAAAATATAACCAATTGGTACGGATCAACCCTCCCTTTAGCCGTCCAGAGTCGAAATTGTTCCAATAAATAAGCGTTTGTGAGATTTTCGCGTCCTTCTTTGTTGACTTTGGTTCATTATGGGTTATAAGTAAGAAATAGATGGCACCCAGAGTTGTCTGGGCGTGATCGAGAAAGCGCTTTTGGATATGTCAGCCACCGTCGCGATCGAATCATCGGTTCCGCTCAATAAGTCGCCGCGAATTCGCGTCGAGACGCAGATTCGTTCATGGTTGGATAGTGGACAGCTTCGACCCGGGGATGCGCTGCCGCCCGAACGTGAGTTGTCCACCCGTCTCGATGCCAACCGGAACGCCATCCGCTGGGCGCTATCGATGCTTCAGCGCGAAGGGCGAATCGAATCCAAGGGCCCGCGCACGCGCGTCGTCTCCGCGAGGGTAGACACAGAGCCGGGTGCCAGTACGCTTCTGCGTGACACGGTCGTGATCGTGGGCGTGCTGAATGAGCCCGTTGATACGTCCCCGGATCCCAGAAGGCATGTCTGGCCGGAAGCGGTTGAGGACAACGCCCGCCGAGAGGTCGGCCGCGTCGGGCTCCACTTCATGTCGCTGCATCCGAAGAAACTGCAGGGGCAGACGATCGCCCACCTTGTCAAATCAAATCCGCGCGGGCTAATCATCCCCGATCTTTTTGACGTCAACGAAGAGTTCGTCAAAGCAGTCCATGATTTAAGTGACATGCGGCTCAAGGTTGTCGTCTACGGCGGGCGTCCTGAATATGACGATCTGGACCGCGTTGTCTCAGACCACGAAGCCGGTGCCTATGAACTGACCCGATGGCTGCTGGCCAAAGGTCGTCGGCGCATTGCGATGTTCTTCCAGCACACGCCGAACCTTTACTGGGTACGAGCGCGTCGGGCCGGTTACGAGCGCGCCATGCGCGAAGCTGGCCTCGAACCCCTCGACACGATCCAATTCGAGCCCTGCCCGTTTTCCAGTGAACAGACGGAGGAATACTTCAACAGAGTTTCGCGTCACATGGTCGGCTATCTGGTCGAGCATGTGTCGAAGTTGGGTGGCAACGAGCCGGTCGACGCTTTGATGTTGGAAAGTGACGGCCTTGCTTATCCGGTCGCCTCCGCCTGTCGTCTCCTCGGACGCCAGCCGGGCTCGGACGTCCTGCTCGCAGGCTACGACGCGTATGGCATGACGTCCTGGGAGCGCAGGTACGAACCGTGCGGCCCGCAGGTCACGATGGATAAGTGCCATCCGGCGATTGGTCAGGCGTTGGTGGAGCTTTTGATGGACCGCGTTGCGGGCAAGCTGTCTGAGCAACCGGCGCTGCGGGCGATCAAACCGCGGTTGGTGATACTGGATGAGCGGTTCGCCGCAAACAAAACGGCGGAGTCGGTAGGAGAGGTCTTGAGTTAATGAAACAACAGCGCCGGCTATTCCAGTGTATATGTCTTTGGTTGTCGCTTCGCACCATTGGGGCGTGTGTCCCCAAGGTTTGTGAAGCGAGTCGGGATCATTTCATTTCTTACGGAGGATGTTATGTGCAAGTCTAGTTTGTTTAGTGGTGTGAGTGTTTTAGCGTCAGCGGCGTTCGCCGCAGCAGTGTTCGGTTCAACCACCGCCCAGGCTGCGGTGATCTACAGCGAAACATTCGACAATGGCTCAGGCGCCAATCAGCTACTGAGCTACGACGGCAACGGTGCTGCCCCCGGCGGCGGAACTTGGCGTAACTACTATGGCGGGACGAACACGCGGGTTGGCGCAGGCGGGGTAGGCAATCTGACTCAGTTTAACGTCAATTCCGGTAGCGGTTCCCCAGGGAGCACTCCCAATGGCCGCCTGACTGTCGACGGCTTCAATTGGCCCGACCAGCCTTTCGTATTTGATGCGGCACCGACGTTTCTTGAATCAGGGGCATACTTGAGCGTTGGGAACCTCACCACGGCCGATTTCTGGGTGCGAGTAGGTGCTAGTCGCACAAACAAGTTTGCCCTTCAGATTGGATCGCAGTGGTACGTGACTGACGCGAACTATACGAGTCCCAACGACACCACTTGGGCGAATCCGGTGGTCGATATCCAAACGGCCAACTGGCGCACGTTTCAGGTCAATCCGACATCATACACAGTCGGAGCAACCGCCCAGACGTTGAGCGCCCATGGTGCCAGCGGTTCACTGTCTTCTGTAGGTGTTCTCGGGGGCAATTTGAACGACGCTTTTTGGCGTATAGACACTGTGACAGTGAACTCGGTCATTCCGGAACCGGCGTCTCTCTCGGCGCTCGGACTTCTGGGCATCGGACTGTTGACGCGTCGTCGCTCGCGCTGAACTGATCTCCTCCTCCGCTTCCGGCCAAGACCGAGATTTCTCGGTCTTGGTCGGACTTCTGCACGATAGGCACGCAATAGCGTCGCTGGGAGAAGTGCAGAAATAGTAGGCGGAACAGTAGTAGGTGTTCGCCCGCAAGGACGCACACAATTCGTCGCATCATGGCCGAAAGGTCATCGTGCGGCATTGGGTTTGAGCGCTGTAGCTCTGCCATCGAATCATCCCGATTGCGCCACGCCTCTGGGGGGCGTGTTGCACTTTCCTTCGCTGGAGTCCTGCCGATGTCTCGCGATTCTTTTGCTTCGATTTTCGCCGCCCTAATCGCATTGGTAGTGTTGGCTGCACCGAGCCACGCCAGGTTTTCCTGGTCGTGGACCGAGGCCCCTGAAAATCTCAAGGTCGTTGAGGCCGAGGGCGACGAAAAGGAGTACACGCTCACCCGATTGTCGGTCATCGGTGGGCTATTCTTCCCACAAGAACCCGTGACGATTGCGTTGGCAAACCCGGCCCAGCCGAAGCGAAGCGCCGACGGTGGGAGCATCGAGGCGGTCGCGTTCAACACCGGCCATTTTGAGGTCGGCGATAACGGCTTCGTACACCCGCCCAAGCCTCGCTCTATCCAGCGCACCGTGGGCGTGGCGGTCACGGATACCAAACTGTCGTCGTTGAAAATCGAAGGCAACACATGGACCGGGGCGATCTCGGTCCCCGAGGCGTTCGGCATGTACGCGCTCGTGCTCAAGCGTTCTGATGGGACGCGCACGGTGCTGGGAAGCATCGCCCGCGTGCCTGCGCCGCAGCCACGGGTCGGACCGTACCGGCAAATCATGGGTGAGTGGGGTCTGCCCGGCGGGACGACTTACGAACCGCTTCACAGTCACGACCTGACTGCCAAGGCGCTGGCGCGGGCGGGCATCGGACTGGTTCGTAAAGAAATCCAAAGCGGCCTTGCCAAGCCGGGCGACGACAACAAGGGGGCTGGCGGGGGGCTGGACAGTTTCTTTGCCGCCACCCGTGATGCCGGCATCCGGGTCATGATCACCGCCGGTTGCCATCAGGATCCGGACCTGAAGCAGGCTGGTGCATCGGTGACACGGCAACTGCCAGCCTCCTATGACCCGGGACTGACCGAATGGTTCGCTCAATTCGCTCGCCGTCACTGGTCGGGCGGGGAGTCGGGACTCTGGGCGATGGAACACTTCAACGAACCGTGGGAGCCCGAAGGCATCAGCGGCTGGAACTCGGATTCGCAGCGTTATCGGCAATTGCTCAAGTGCCTGTACGACGGTGCCAAGTCGGTCGATAAGCGAATCAAAATCGTCGGCGCCAGCTCCGTAATGAACACCGAGGACAAACTACTGTCCGGCGATTCGCGTGAGCATATCGGCATGCTCGACATCATGTCGGATCACTACGTGAGCCTGTTCGCAGCCTACGGGCCGCGGGTTGCCGAAAAGTACGGGATCATCAGTGCAGAAACCGAAGGGTGGGGCGCGCACTCACAGGTGCTGGTCGGCCAATTCATGACCCAGTTCCTTTCCAACGGTCAGAAGTGGATCAACCCGGCACATCCGACCATGCTCTGGCACAACGCGCCCGGGCGGGACAAGGCAGAGGGGGAACAGGCTTTGCCTCGCGCGGTGACGCCTACATCTACGACGGTGGGCCTGGCGGTGTGGAACGCGATCATTCAGGACCGCGAGTTCAAGCGACTCGTCTTCACGAACCATCTTCCCTACCTGTATCAGTTCGGCGACGACAACGATGCCCGATTCATGCTGTACGGCAAGCTGATCGCGATCAACAGCACGCGGATCGACGATAACCCGTGGTGGCAGGTTCTGATCGGCCCGTCGGGATCATTTAAGTTGCCCGACCCGCAGCGAAGTGTCGAAGTGCGCGATCTCAATGGAAACCCGGTGCCTCGCGAAGCGGATGGCAGCTATAACTTGGTTCTGGATACGCGAGGGTACTACCTTTCGTCACCCGCCGGCGCTGGCGCAGTCGCCGACGCGGTTCGCGGCGGGACGATCGTTGGATACCGGGCCGTTCACATCGCGCCAAGTGGGCTCAGCGGGATTGAGGTCGGCAGCAAGCTGACCGTGAAGCTCCACAACGCGCTGAACCGCGCCGTCAGCGGCAAGTTCACCGTCACCGGCTTGAATGACCAGGCCGGGCTTTCTTTCGCATCGGACGTCAAGATCCCAGCCGGTGAGATACTGAGCGTCGAGGTCCCGTTAACCGCACGCGTTTTTGGCGGGCTGCCAGTTCGCTTTGGCTTCACACCTGAGGGTCAAGGCTTGGCACCAACGGAGTGGACGGAAGTCGTGCAACCCACGGTGATCAGTCGCCTTGCCGCGGTACCCGATGACAAGGTGTGGGCGCAACTTCCCGGTGCGACGGTGCTGC
>JBGSMH010000017.1:0-2711 GCA_041740275.1 Phycisphaerae bacterium | reverse complement strand
CCCCGCATCGACCGTAAAGCCCGGCGTCACGCTCGCCATCTCGGGCACGAACGGACTCTTTCCCCCAGAAAAATACTGCGGCCCGCCCGTGCTTTCCCATGTCGCCGACCAGATACCCTTGGCCCAATCTGCGGCAATCGAAGCCTGCATATAGATCGATCGCGCCACCTCAAAGCCCACTTCTTCAAAATGCCACGCCAAATGCAGCGACGGATAAAACGATCCGCCTTCCGCCATCGCCATCGCGATCTGCTCCATGTCCGTTCCGCGTGAGCTAAAGGACAGAAACAGCCCCATCTCTCCGCCGGCCCGCACGGGCTCGTGGGGATCGATCGCATCCCGCTTCTTTACCGCCGACTCGATGTAATCGCGGGTGAACATGTCGGCGCGGAAACGCATGATGTCCCGCAAATGCCGGTACTCGCGCGGCGGCATGTCCTTACGCCAGCGATCACGCACATCGTCCCAGGTCTGCCACCGCGCCGCCCGCTCGGAAATACCGACGTGATACACGTTCCACGCCTGCTTCAGCGTCTCCACATCCTTGTATTGGGACTGCAGCCAACGCAGAAAATGCGGCTCGGCGTCGGGATGCAGTTCATGGCCTTTCACATCCCCCACCACGCCCGGCACGACCTGATTGTCCACCTCCCCACCATCACCGGCGACATGCGCCCCGGCGACTTTGGAGTCGATCCGCCTCTGAAACACCGTCTTCTGATACGCGATCATTTTCGGATGCGATATCGCGTCGTCGATCGGCATCGCTGGATCAAGTCCCAGCCTCGACAGCAGGTCAGGTGTGATCTCCTCAAAGCCTGCCTCGGCGTACCAAAAAGGCCAGATGCCCTCCTCCAGCGCCAGTGTCAATGTCCGCTCGGTCGGCCACTCGGGCGTGGGCATTGTCTGCTTCAGACAGGTGAAGCCCAATTTCTTCATCAGCCGAAAATGCCTTCGCGCCTCGGCCTCGGTCAGGCCAGGCCAGGGTAGGAAAACGCACCCGATTGGCATCGGTGCCATCCGCCTCAACTTCCGCTGCATCGGCGTGTCGTGAAGATTGCCAGCGGAGACGCGATTGCGATTATTCTTCATTGAAATCATTCTAGACCATCCTCTCATCCTCATCAAACCAGTCATTCTCTCAACATTTGCGACATGCCCGATTCCGCTTGTTCGCCGGTTCTTGCGATTGTCCGACGTCGAGCCGATGATTGTCGAGCATGTCAGAAATGCTCAGCTATCCGCATCAGATCGTTCTCCCTTTCAAAGACAAAAGCGGCTGGCTGATCGCGATCGGGATCGTGCTGCTGTTCGCATCGGTGATGGCCGGGTGCGGCGCGGTACTGATGCCGCTGATGCTGTTCCTGCCTCAACCCGCCGGCCAACCGCCCATCCAATTGGCGATGACGCAGATAGTGATGATCACGTTGATGTACACGACAGTTTCGGTCGCACTCGGTTGGCTTGGCATCGGCTGCCTGATGAAACGCCGCTGGTCCCGGCCGCTCACGCTCATTCTCTCCACCCACTGGTTGATCATCGGCGTCCTCTCGATCCTGTCGACACTGGCGACATACCCGATCGCAATGGAGACCATCCAGGCCGAAAAGACCGTTCCCAAAGCGGCTGTCTACGTCATCATGGCGATTACCGTGGCGATCATCGCGGCGATGATGGTCGTCCTGCCCGCAGCCATCCTGCTGATCATAAAATCTCCGGATATGCGATCGACCGTCGAACACTACGACCCCACGCCGCGATGGACCGATCGCTGCCCGATCAAGGTCCTGGGCCTTTCGCTCACGCTTTACCTCACCGGCCTGTTCTTCGCGTTCGGCATCGCCTACGCGGCGTTTCCGATCGCCGGGGTACTGCTTCGCGGCGTGCCGGCGATTCTCACGGTATCGATCGTCGCCGCGCTGCTTTTCCTCTCCGGTTACTGGGTCTACAAACTCCAAGATCGTGGCTGGTGGCTGGGATTGCTCACGATCAGCATCGTCACGCTGGCGATGATCCCCAGCACCCTCCTGGTCCCGGCTGTCGATTTTTACCGTGCGATGGGCACGCCGGAAGAACAACTCCCGATCATCGCCGAGCACGAACAACTGCTCAAAGCCACGTTCATGGGCATGATGATCCTGTTCGCGATCGGCTTCGCGGCCTACATGCTGAGCGTCCGCCCACTGATGCGAACGGCACGGGCAGAGTGATCCACCGCGACTGATTCGAAACAGGCACGGCTTCCGTCGCCGACCGCTGCAACAATTTCACTTGTTGCATTTGTTGCATCCGTTTTGACCCATCCGAAAAACGTAACTGCTGACTGCCGCTTGAGTTGTGGATTTTGGCGCGCGAAAGTGTTGCGCGCCAGCGTGCAACTGTTGCAACTCCTACTTTTCCGGTAGGAGAATACTTTGAAACCGCAGATGAACACAGATGAACGCGGATCGGATTCAGAATTTCTGCCTTCCGTGTAGCCGCCAACTTGCTGGCGCTTGGTGGCGCAAAAAAAAGTTGTCCTTTCAAAAGAGAACCGTCGTAACCCATTATAATATCTACACTTGAGCGATTCTTCGGATGTACCGCTTGGTGCTGCAAATTGCCCATCTTAACGCCTCTTTTCTCGCTTTGGACAGTGTTCGACACTGCGATTGTCCTGAACCCAAAACGCACCTTCCCTCCATACTTACACCCCTGTTGCGCGCCAGAAC
>JBGSMH010000016.1:0-7453 GCA_041740275.1 Phycisphaerae bacterium | reverse complement strand
CGTCCAATCGTGCAGAGGAGAAGGTCATGAATGAAGTTCGTCCGATGATCCGTCCGCTCAATTCTCAGGGACATACTGCGCCCGGCGGCATATCGCAGGGCAATCGCCCGCCGACCATCGCCAGAGCACCCGAATCGCTCGTCGATCCGCTGGCCGCCAATTCGGCGCATGTCGGGGCGGATGAACCGCTGACGCTGGTCGATGATGCGTCCGTGGATGCGGTCGCCGAACATCAGAAGAAGATCCGCTCTTACGATGAGGGTGCCAAACATCGCAACCACGAATGGAAACGCGAAGTGCATCACACCAACGCCGGTGCGACACGCGTTAAAAGCTTCCACGGCAAATATTCGGATCAGGGCCTGGCGTACCTGGACGACGCGATCAACGAATGGCTGGACGGCCACCCCGAGGCCGATGTCAAGTTCGTCACCAGCACCGTCGGCATGTTCGATGGCAAGATCAAGGAACCGGCTCTGGTCCTGAACCTCTGGTACTAAATCGTAATTCGTGATTCGTGGTCGCGGAAACCACGAATCACGAACCCCGTTTTCAGTGATATTCCTGTAACGGCTTGACCGACCAGCCGTCTTTTTGCAGTTCGGCGATCCCGCGCGCGGCAGCACGGGCTGCGGTGATGGTCGTGACGATCGGTACCTTGTTCATCACACTGAGCGCCCGAATCTTGCCCTCATCCGTCGTCGGGCCTTTTTTGGTCGGGGTGTTGATCAGAAGTTGCACCTGGCCATTCTTGATATAGTCGCGCACGTTGGGCCGACCCTCTGCGAGCTTGTTGATCCGCTCGGCCTTGACGCCAGCGGCAATGATCGCGTCGTACGTTCCGCCGGTTGCGACGATCTTGAAACCGCACTGTTCGTACAGTTTGGCGACCTCGCCAATCTCGGGCTTGTCGCGGTGATTGACGCTGATAAAGACCGTTCCCGTCAGCGGCAGCGCCGCGCCGGCGGCGATCTGGGCCTTGGCGTAGGCGGTGGGGAAATCATCGTCGATGCCCATGACCTCGCCGGTCGATCGCATCTCGGGTCCGAGGATGACATCCACGCCGGGGAACTTGCTGAACGGGAAAACGACTTCCTTAACGCTCACATGCTTGGGCTCGGGCTGTTCCTGCACGCCCAGTTCATCCAGCGACTTGCCGGCCATCACTTTGGCCGCCAGTGACGCCCAGGGGATGCCGGTGGCTTTGCCGACGAACGGGATGGTTCGCGACGCACGCGGGTTGACCTCAATCAGGTAGATTTCGCCGTCCTTGATCGCGTATTGCACGTTCATCAATCCGCGAACTCGCAACGCTTTGGCGAGCTTGTGCGTGTGATCCTTCAACTGCTGCGTCAATTGCTTACTGAACGAATACGGCGGCAGCGCACAGGCACTGTCGCCTGAGTGAATCCCGGCCTCTTCGATGTGCTCCATCACGCCGCAGATTACACTTCGACCCTTTCCGGTCGCGTCATAGTCGGCGATGCAATCGACGTCGCACTCGGTCGCGTGGTCGAGGAACTTGTCGATCAGGATCGGGTTGTCCCCCTCGGCCTTGACTGCGATCGCCATGTAGTGGTTGAGTTGGTCTTCGTCCGAGACGATCTCCATCGCGCGGCCGCCGAGCACGAACGACGGGCGGACGAGCACCGGATACCCGATCTGCGCCGCCACTTTGCGGGCGTCTTCGATCGATCGTGCGATGCCGTTCTGTGGCTGCTTGAGCCCGACCTGTTCGACGAGCGTGCGGAACTTCTCCCGGTCCCCGGCCGCTTCGAGCATGTCGATCGATGTGCCGATGATCGGCACTCCGGCATCGTGTAGCCCGCGTGCCAGATTGAGCGGCGTCTGACCGCCCAACTGCACGATCACGCCTTTGACCAGACCGCCCTTCTCACTGAACGGGCGTCCGTTCAAACGCTCGCAGATATTCAGCACGTCTTCGTGCGTCAGCGGTTCGAAGAACAGCAGATCGGACGTGTCGTAGTCGGTCGAAACCGTTTCCGGGTTCGAGTTGATCATGACCGACTCGTACCCGAGTTCCTTCATTGCAAAAGCGGCGTGGACGCAGCAATAGTCGAACTCGATGCCCTGCCCGATCCGGTTCGGCCCGCCGCCGATGATGATGACTTTTTGCTTGTCGGTTAGACGAATCTCATCTTCGACGACCTGTTTGCCGTCGACGGTGATCGGCGTCTCGTAAGTGCTGTAGTAGTACGGCGTCGACGCCTCGAACTCGGCGGCGCAGGTGTCGACGAGTTTGTAGACTGGTTTGATGCCCCCAACATGCCGCAGAAAACGTATATCGTCTGCCGACATCCCGCGAGCAGTCGCAATCTGAATATCGCTGTATCCAAGGCGTTTGGCTTCCTCCAGGAAGTTTCCCCGTTTCAGTTCGCTGAGCGAATTCGGCAGCTCGTTCTCAAACTCCACCAACTCCTTCATCTGCGCCAGGAACCACGGATCGATATGCGTCAACCCGTAAATCTGATCGACCGTCCACCCCATCTTCAGGGCGTAGCGGATGTAATAGAGTCGTCCCTGGCTCGGTACTGCGAGCTTGCGGCGAAGGCGGTCTTCGGGGATCGGGTATTGTGCATCTTCTTCTGTGGCACGGGTTTTGAACCCGTGTTCCGCATTTCCAGACACGGGTTGGAAACCCGTGCCACGTTGAGAATTCAACCACTTATCATTCTTATCCAGCCCGAAACCGAACCGCTTCACTTCCATCGAGCGGATGCCCTTCTGAAGTGCCTCTTTGAACGTGCGGCCGATCGCCATCGCTTCGCCGACGGACTTCATCTGGGTGGTCAGCGTTTCATCGGCATCGGGGAACTTTTCGAAGGTCCACCGCGGGAGCTTGATGACGCAATAGTCGATCGAGGGTTCGAAGCAGGCGGAGGTGTAAAGTTCGTAATCTTCAGCTTGTAGGATGGGCTTCAGCCCACCGACCACGTCAGAAGATGGTGGGCTGAAGCCCACCCTACTGGATTTTTTGCGGCTGGTGATCGGATTCGGAAGCTCGTCGAGCGTATATCCGACCGCGAGCTTGGCTGCGATCTTGGCGATCGGGTAGCCGGTTGCCTTGGACGCCAGCGCCGATGATCGTGAGACGCGCGGGTTCATCTCGATGACGACCATTTCGCCGTTCTTGGGGTTGATGCCGAACTGGATGTTCGATCCGCCGGTCTCGACGCCGACGGCACGGATGACCGCGAAGCTGGCATCGCGCATCTTCTGGAATTCTTTATCGGTCAGTGTCTGGATCGGCGCCACGGTGATGCTGTCGCCGGTGTGGACGCCCATGGCGTCGATGTTTTCGATCGAGCAGATGATGATGCAGTTGTCGTTCTTATCGCGAACGACCTCCATGTCGTATTCCTTCCAACCGATCACACTTTGCTCGATGAGCACCTCGGTGACCGGGGAGGCATCAAGCCCGCGCTGGACGATTTCTTCAAACTCTTCGACGTTGTACGCGATCCCCCCACCCGTGCCGCCGAGCGTGAAGGCCGGGCGGATGATCGCGGGCAGGCCGACGGTTTTGAGGACTTCGCGGGCGTCTTCCATCGTGTGGACGACGCCGCTGATGGGCGTCTTCAGCCCGATCTCGGCCATCAGTTCCTTGAAGCGTTGTCGGTCTTCGCCGCGGAAGATGGCTTCGCGGTTGGCACCGATCATCTGTACGCCGTACTTTTCGAGGATGCCTTGATCGAAGCACGACATCCCCGTATTCAGGCCAGTCTGCCCGCCCAGCGTGGGCAGCAGTGCGTCAATGGGCGTGCCGTTGGCTTTTTCGCGGGCGAGGATCTTTTCGACGGTTTCGGGGGTGATCGGTTCGATATAGGTGGCGTCGGCGAACTCCGGATCGGTCATGATCGTGGCCGGATTGGAGTTAATCAGGACGATTCGGTACCCCTCCTCCTTGAGCGCACGGCACGCCTGTACGCCGGAATAGTCGAACTCACAGCCCTGACCGATGACGATCGGACCCGAACCAATAATCAAGATAGAATGGATATCAATTCTGCGCGGCATTTGGGCGCGAAGGATACAGGAACTTGTTTCGTGAATACAGTTTGGGCGTGATATACTTTGCGACATGATCGCACTGACCAAACTTTGGGAGCATGTCGTGCCGTTACAGGCAGCGAGCAGCCAGGGTACGGGCGTGCAAGGAGCGCGTGGCGGGTAGATGCTTCCCATTGTGCTCCATCACGGCATCTTCGGTTACGACCGCACGCGCATCGGCCCGCTGCGGTGGTCGTACTTTGGGGGTGGGATTGAGCAGGAACTGGCCTCGCGCGGGCACCCGCTGATCGTCGCCCGGGTCGCCAAGACCGCCAGCGTCGCGGATCGGGCCGAGCAGTTGCGTCAGACCTTGCTCGATCAACTGGAGCTATTCAAACGCCCCGATGATCGAGTGATCATCTTCGCTCATTCCATGGGCGGACTCGACGCCCGCTACATGATCCACCGACTCGACATGGCACATCGGGTGGCGGCGCTGGTGACGCTTTCGACGCCCCACCACGGCTCGAGCTATGCCGACTACATGCTGCGAAACATCGACAAGAGTCGCAAAGCCCAGCAGCTTCTGCGGTTCCTGAAGCTCGACCTGGCCGGCGTGCGCGACTTGACGATTGATGCAGTCAAGCGATTCAACGACGAAACCCCTGATCATCCTGATGTCGCGTACTTTTCGGTATCCGCGCAGCGTCCGTGGCATCGTGTGCCGGCATTTATGGTTCATTCCCACCACATCGTCTCACGCAACGAAGGACCGAACGACGGCATCGTATCCGTCAAAAGTGCTCAATGGGGCACGCACCTGGGCACCTGGCCGGCCGATCACATGCACATGGTCAACCGGCGGCTGGTTCTGGAGATTCGCAACCGCACCGGCAACATCCGCCCGCGCTACGCCGAGATCCTCGACCAACTCGCCGAAAGAGGGATCAGCAGACGCCTCGTCGTGAGAAACTAGAGAATGTCTTTACGCGGCCAATCGCGACCTACTGGTATCGCTATTTCGGCATCGGCCAGCGGACAAAACCTTCGATCGCGTAGTATTGCGCCATGCCCAGTTGGTCATAGACCGCCGCCGTGCCTTGATTGCGCTCTTCGGCACGTTGCCAGAACTCACGCTCATCGGCACCGGGGAACATCGCCTTATCCTTCTGCGACTGGTGCTTGAAGATCGCCTGCTTTTTCTGCGCCAGTTCCGGCGGGCTGATCGGGACCGCCATGTCGATCTGTTCCGGCTCCCATTCCTGCCACGCCCCGCGATACAACCAGACCTCGCAATCGGCGGCCCAATCGTCGCTTTTCACGATCTCCAACGCCTGCATGATCGCCTGCAAACAGACGCGATGCGTCCCGTGCGGATCCGACAGATCGCCAGCGGCGTAGACCTGATGCGGCCTGATCTTGCGGAGCAAATCGACGACGATCTTTACGTCGGCATCGCCGATCGGCTTTTTCTTGACCACGCCCGTCTCGTAAAACGGCATGTCGAGGAAATGACAGCGATCTTCGCCCACTCCCGCGACGGCGGCACCGGCTTTGGCTTCGCCGCGACGGATGATCGTCTTGATCGCCTGCACATCGGGATGATCGGGCTGGCCGGGGGATTTGTGCTTGAGCACCTCGTTGATTCGCTTTTCAATCTTTGCGGTCAACTCTGCCCCGATGCTAAACAATCGATTGAAGTCGGCGGCAAAATCCGCGAACCGAATCGCGTCATGATCAAACACGGCGATGTTGCCGCTGGTCTGATACGCGATATGTACTTCGTGGCCTTGATCCGCCAAGCGGATCAGTGTGCCGCCCATGCTGATCACGTCGTCGTCGGGGTGCGGGCTGAATACGATGGCTCGCTTGGGGAAAACCTTGTCCGACGGACGCGAAATATCGCCTTTTCGCTTGAGATGATCCGGCTTCCCACCCGGCCAGCCTGTGATTGTTTCCTGCAAGCCGCGGAATACCGCCAGGTTAATCTCACTGGCAGGACCGTGCATCGCGACCAAATCCTGCAGACCGTACTCGTTATAATCCTCGTCCGTCAGATTCAGCACCGGCTTTTTCAGCGACCGGGCGAGCCAGATGACGGCTTTTCGAGTCAGTTTTTCGTCCCAGGACTCGATCGGTTCGAGCAACCACGGGCTACGATAGCGCGTCAATTCAGCACTGGCGGCGGCGTCGAGGACGATGGTCGCGTTGGCATGCTGTTGAAGATAGGTTGCGGGGATACGGCTGCTGATCGCGCCTTCGACGGTCTCGCGAATCACCCGCGCCTTGCCTTCGCCAAACGCCATCAACACCACTTGCCGGGCAGCCAGAATGCTGCCGACGCCCATGGTGATCGCCCGACGCGGGACATATTGCTCGCCAAAAAAATCACTGGCGGCGTCGCGGCGGGTGAGCTTGTCCAGCGTAATCAAACGCGTGCGACTGTCCGGCGGCGAGCCGGGCTCGTTAAACCCGACGTGACCGGTTCGACCAATGCCCAGCAACTGCAAATCGATTCCGCCTGCGGCTTCGATCTTCTTCTCATATTCGCGACAAAATGCCGCAACGTCCTTTAGCTCGATCGTTCCATCCGGGACATGCCAGTTGCCTTTGGGGATGTCGATGTGATCGAACAAATGCTCGCGCATGAATCGGACATAGCTTTGCAGCGAGTCCGGCTGCATCGGGAAATATTCATCAAGGTTAAAACTGACGACGTTCCTGAACGACAGCCCCTCCTCGCGATGCATGTGGATCAATTCCGCATAAACCCCCGTGGGCGTGCTGCCA
This sequence comes from Phycisphaerae bacterium, assembly GCA_041740275.1. Taxonomy (GTDB): domain Bacteria; phylum Planctomycetota; class Phycisphaerae; order Tepidisphaerales; family Tepidisphaeraceae; genus BPJO01. The sequence continues at coordinate 652 of JBGSMH010000016.1, read as the reverse complement.
GTTGCCAGTCCCAGAACACAGGTCTGCCTGGCTTTGGCTTTGCTGCGAATCAAATCAGCAATCTGCTTTGCGACAAACTTGCTGGCGTCGGCGGAAACTGAAAAGGTTGTGACCGGAATTCGTTCTGTAGAAGTCGAAATCATGGTGAAACGATTGTTAACCGCTGGCGTGTTTCGATGCAAGTAATGTCGCGAAAAGTGTCGCAGGAATACGTTTGATTGATGATGAAACGGATTTCACCAACTCACGTCTCTATTCAGGCTTATCCTTGTTCACACATAAGGAAAACCATGGCAATCGAAAATGGCGTGCTGTTTCAGTATTTTCACTGGCATTACAAGAATGACGGGACGCTCTGGCGTGAAGTCGCAGCCAATGCAAAGGAATTGGCGCGCGTGGGAATCACCAGCGTCTGGCTACCCCCGGCCTACAAAGGGCAAGCCGGAACCAATGACACCGGCTACGGCGTGTACGACCTTTACGATCTGGGTGAGTTTGACCAGAAAGGCACGGTACGCACCAAATACGGTTCCAAAGACGAGTTCATTGAGGCCGTTCGTGCGATCCAATCCAATGGCATGGAAGCGTACGCCGATTTCGTACTCAATCATCGGTGCGGCGCAGATGAGACAGAGATCGTAAAAATCGTCGA
>JBGSMH010000015.1:0-7318 GCA_041740275.1 Phycisphaerae bacterium | reverse complement strand
ACACATCGTTTATGTCCAACTGCCCAAGGATAAATGGGTGGAATCGACCACCGAACGGCTGAGCATCGAGGGTAAACTGACCGTCAACATCCGCAAGCAAGACGGGTATGTGCTGAGTATTTTTGAACTGGAACCCACGAGCATCAAATACGCCCCGCAATGAGGAAGTTTGTACTACGAGGTTTGTCATGAGTGATTCAACTGCTACACAATCGGTAATCGATTATCAGCCGACGCCCAAGGTGTCCGGCGGGTCGATCTTTAACTTCCGCATCCTCGTTTTTGTGCTGGTCATCGCCGCCATCATTTTTGGGATCGGCTACATGTGGTGGTCGGTCGTCGGCACGCACGGCATCCGCCAGAGCGGCGACGCCTATCAAGTCGACCTTAAGTCGATGTCCACGTTCCCCTTCGACCAACGCCACGGCACGATCGACGACGTCCCTGCCCGATACCGCGAACTCGACGGAAAGAAGGTCGAACTGATCGGCGAAATGTGGGCCCCGGGCGCATCAAGCCCGCGATTGAAAAAGTTTGACCTGGTCTACTCGATCGCCAAGTGCTGTTTCTCCGGCCCGCCTCAGATTCAGCACTTCGTCAAATCCACCACCGTCGGCGAGCCCGCGCCTTACTACGAAGGCCTCGTCCGCGTCACCGGCACCCTGAAAGTGGAAGTGACCAAAGACCCCGATGGCACCGTCAGCGGCATCTACCATGTCGCGGTCGAGCGCGTCGATCCGGTGTAACCGGTTTTCAAACGCCGGGCACGGCGCTCTTGCGGACGGTTCCCGGAGATTGCTGAAAATGATGGGTAAAGGCGCGGTAAAAAGTCTGTAGATAGGTGAACCCGCTCTTTTGGGCCACCTGTTTCATGGGCAAAGTCGTGTTGGTCAGCAGCTCGTGGGCTCGCTTCATCCGCACGCGATTGATCTGATCCAGTGGCGAGCAACCCAACTGCGCCTTGAACCGTCGTTCCAGCAGCCGCCGGTTGATGCTGGCGACACTCAATGCGTCTTCGACCGATATTCCATCACACGCCCGTTCGCGGATGAACCGCAGGACGGCTGCCAGTTCCGGGTCGTCGATCGCAACGATATCCGTGCTGGCGCGCTCTTCGACGCCCATCGGCGGGAGCAATCGATCGGTCGGCGTGGGCGTTTGTCCATCAAGGAGCATCTCCAGGCATCTGGCTGCCTCCATGCCGACGCGTGCGGTGCCGGTTTCGATGCTCGATAAAGCGGGTTGGGAAGATTCACAAAAGACCTCATCGTTATCCACCCCCAGCACCGCCACCTGTTCGGGCACGCCGATCCCGCACTCCCAGCAGGCCTGCGTGACCAATCGCCCGGATTCGTCGTTGTTGCACAAAATCGCGATCGGGTATTGGCGCGATCGCAACCAGTTCAAGAGGCCGCTCCATTCCAGCGTTCCGCCCGATTCGCGCCAGTCAAAAATGTCGCAGGCAAACCCGTGCAATCGCAGCATTGCGACAAACCCGTCGCGGCGGGCGTTGGATTGGGGTTCGGACGGGGGTCCGACAAATCCGAATCGCGGCATTGCCCGGTCCATCAAGTGCTGCGCCGCCAGCTTCCCGATCGCGGCATCGTCGACGCGTACCTGCACCGAACCGGGCAAATCGCACCGCGAGGAGACGTTGATCACCGGCCCGTGCAGATGCGAGGCCCAGTCGCGCACGCTGTCGGTCCATGCCGCGACGATATAGGCGTCACAAGCTGGCAAAATCGTTTGATCGACGCGGTTGGTGGTATCGATCGCCAATCGCCAGCGGGCATGGGTTCGGACATACCGAAAGATGCCCCGATAAATCTCACGCCCCATTCGGCTGTTGGAACCGACGCGAATGCCCACCAGCGGTATCGTCAGGCGGTCAAAGGGGCCCGATTGTCGCATAATGTGAAAGATATATCGCAATATACGATTTGCAAGCGACCCGTGCAGTGTCAGTATGTGGGGAACAATTCTTACGGAGGATCGAGACATGAGTATTGGCAAAATGGCGTTGGGTCTGCTTCTGGCCGCATCCGCCTCGCAGGCGACGGTAATCGTGAATGACACTTTTGAGAACGGGCCCGGTGTCGGAGAAACCTCGACTCGCGCCAACGACGCATTCGACGCTCAGGATGTCGCCTGGTACATGGGCATCGGCAACCCCACGCTTGGTGTGGCCAATGACAGCTTTGCTGGCGGGTCGAGTGCGCGGGCGTTTTCTTTCGCGATTGGTGGTGTCGATAGCTTCCGCCGCGTAGGCGCGAACTTCTCGGCCGCCTCCCTGGCGATAGGCGAAAAGATCATTCTGTCGCTGGACATGCGGTTCACAGAAGCCCCCGCAACGAACGCGATCGGATTCCGCGTGGGACTTCACAACTCCAACGGGACGGTCCTGGGCGCGGATCAAACCTCCACCACGGTTCAGGCACCGCAGGAAACCAACGACGTCGGCTATTACATGCGGATCGCCACCGGCTCGGCCAGCGGGGCGATTAACGAGCTTGTCCGGGAGCCCGCGGGCAACAATCCGCTCGGCGGTGCCACCACCGGTGGCAGTGGCGACGGAGCAACCGTACTGAACGCCGCTGCGAGTCCCGCAGTGCTCGGAGATCAACTCAAGCACACATTGCTGCTAAGTATCGAGCGTACCGCGACGAGCACACTCGCCATCCAAGGTTATGTCGATGGCGTGCTGAAACTCAGCAGCACGGACAGTGCGGCTTTGACCAGCGCATTCGACATGGTCTATGTCGGCAACGGCGGGACCGTAAACGACTTCAATTTCGATAACGTGAAGATCGAGGTTGTCCCCGAACCCGCCACCATCGGGTTGCTGGCGATGTCGGGGCTTATGTTGGGTCGACGACGCCGCGCGTGAGTGAAGGGCTGTAATGTCTCAATTACTCGAACGTCTCCTCCACTCGCCTCGCGCCGCCCTACGGCGGCGCGAGGCGTTCACGTTGGTCGAACTTTTGGTCGTCATTGGCATCATCGCTTTGCTCATCAGCATCCTGCTCCCGGCGATGGGCAAGGCCCGCGAAGCCGCCAAACGAACGGCGTGTCTCTCCAATCTCCGACAGTTCAATATCACCCTCCGACTCTACGCCAACACCTATCACGATTACGTCCCCACCGGCTACCACGTCAATCAGAAACAACTGAACTACCTGATCGTGCAAAACTTCACCTTCGGTAGCTGGCGGTGCTATTACACGCATCTGGCGACGCTCTATTTTGCCAACCTGATGCAGACGCCAAAGCCATTTTATTGCCCCAGCGAAAGAAATGACCAGTTCCAACTGAGTGGTAGCAGCGGATCAATGATAAACCCCTGGCCGCCGATCGATACCAATGTGGGGCAGAGCGCCAACACCCGCGTTGGGTACGGCACGCGACCGACTGTCAACTGGCCTCAGCCCGGCGGCAGTGGCAATTTGCTCATGCAGTTTCCGACACGGATGGACAAACTTGCCGACCTGAAGAACCTCGCGATCGCCGCCGACACCCTGTCCAGCGTGCAACTGGTCGACACGCGTCACAAGGTGGGCATCAATGTCGCCTATGCCGACGGTTCGGCCAGATGGGTGCCGCGAACGCTGTTCGATGCCGATCTGCGACAATTGAATATCAACTTCAACAACAGCACCGCTTTCAGCAACGATAAACTGCTGAAATCCAACAACACCGGCCCCGACACTGGGCTGTGGACAATTCTGGATAAAAACTAACCCCGCCTGTAGCGCCTCACAATCACAACTTGGGTTCCAAAAACGACAAATGATGCGACGCGTGCCGCAGTTGCAGTGTGTCGAACGTCTGCCGGTCCAACGGGCCAAACACCGGGTTGAAATATTTCTCCCGGGGGTGGTGAACCAACTCATCAATCACCGCTTTCCACTGCTCCACGCCCTCGGCATCGGTAACGGTGTCGCTCGGCAGCAACTCTTTGGGCGGCTGAAACCACTTGGGCAAACCCTGCCCGTTGAGGATCCGCTTGAGCACCAGCCGTGCCAGCAATTTTCGCGCGATCCACGGCATTGGTTTGACGCCCGGATCAAGCGATAGCCGCGCAACGATCTCCAGGTGCTGGCAAATCTGCCCCAACGACCACGTCCCGCCGCGCTCGTACCCGCGCGATTCCAGCAGTGCGATATCTGAAAGGATTTCGTCAAAACTCTTGAACAACATGTTTCGGCGTTGGGGCATGGTTTGATTGTAGCCGCCTCTTGATCCATTGGCAGATCTCTCGATTCGCAAGCGATGCACCGCGACGATACCCTCTCCCCCAGCGAAAGGTTTGGATGATCGATCGATCGGCATTTTTGACCGAACAGCGGCTGGCCGAATCAAGCGGGTTGGACGCGATGAGCGCGACGCAGATCGTGGCGTTGATGAATGCGCAGGACCGGGTCGCGATCGACGCGGTGGCGATGGCGCAGGCGGAGGTCGTGGCGGCGGTTGAGATCATCGTCGAGCGTTTCGCGCGAGGCGGGCGGCTGATCTATGTCGGGGCGGGGAGCAGCGGCCGGTTGGGCGTGCTTGATGCCAGCGAATGCCCGCCGACCTTTCGCAGCGATCCGCAGCAGGTGATCGGGATTGTCGCCGGGGGAGAGCCGGCGATGTTTCGGGCGCAGGAGGGCGCAGAGGATAGTTTTGAAGATGGTGCGAAACAGATCGCGTCGCGGCAGGTGAGTGAGCGGGATGTGGTGTGCGGCATCGCCGCCGGGGGAACGACGCCGTTTGTGCATGGGGCGCTCGCTGAAACCAAGTCGCGCGGCGCGGCGACACTGTTTATTACCTGCGTCGATCCATTTGAAGGCGAACCAGAATACGATGTCACAATGCGGGCGCTGGTGGGTCCGGAGGTGCTGACCGGCTCGACCCGCCTCAAGGCCGGAACCGCGACCAAGCTGATCCTCAATCAACTCAGCACCGCGTCGATGGTGCGGTCGGGCAAGTGCTATCAGAATCTGATGGTGGATGTCCGCGCTTCAAATGCCAAACTCCGCGATCGCGCCACCCGGCTGATCAGTACGATCTGCGATACCGCACCCGATGATTCTGCAGCACTGCTCGCGGCTGCCGATCAGCATGTGAAGGTGGCGATTGTGATGCACAAGCGACGATGCGATCGCGAGCGGGCACTGGCGATCCTGGAAGCAACGAATGGTTCGCTTCGACGCGCGATCAAAGGTTGATCAAGCCGGTTTTGTAGGCGATTCATCGAACAGCGCATCGATGAAACGCTTGGGGTCGAACGACTCGATATCATCCGGCGTTTCGCCTAATCCGATGAACTTGACGGGGATGTTGAGTTCATCCTTGATCGGCAGGATGACGCCGCCTTTTGCGGTGCCGTCGAGCTTGGCGAGCATCAGTCCGGTGACGTTGACGGCGCTGGTGAAATGCTTGGCCTGGTTGACCCCGTTCTGGCCGGTGGTGGCGTCGATGACGAGGATCACTTCGTGCGGTGCGCCTTCGATGCGTTTGGCAATCACGTCGCGAATCTTCTGCAACTCGCGCATCAAATGGGCCTGGGTATGCAGACGCCCGGCGGTATCGACGATGACCACATCAATGCCGCGCGCCTTGGCGGCTTCGCAGGCGTCAAACGCGACAGCAGCGGGGTCTGCGCCTTGCTTGTGACGCACGATCTCGATCCCCAGTCGCTGACTCCAGATCGTCAACTGCTCCACTGCCGCGGCGCGAAACGTATCGCCGGCGGCGAGCATCACCGTTTTGCCGGCGCGATTTTTCAGCAGGTTCGCCAGCTTGGCGATCGACGTCGTCTTGCCCGCGCCATTGACGCCGGCAACCATGATCACCGTCGGACCACTGGCGGCGTAGCGAATCTCCCGCTCCTCGGCCGGCCAATCCCGCAGCATCAACTCTTTGACCACCTCCAGCGCCTCGGCGGCGTTGCGAATCCGGCCCAATCGCCAGCGATCGCGAATCGCACCCACGATCATCTCGACATTTTTCACGCCCATGTCGGCGCGGATGAACTTCTCCTCCATCTCCGCCAGAAACGCGTCGTCGATCTGCCGTCCAGGAACGAACAGCGTCCGCACGTCCGTGTTGAGGACGTCGGCGGTCTTCTTGAGCGCGGTCTTGAGGCGGTCGAGGGTCTTTGCGAAAAAACTCATAGCGTGTCCACGAACAGAAATCCGTCCCCAGTTCATTTAAGCGACATCGACAAAACCGTCTCCGTCAATTTGGCGCGATAGTCGATCAGCTTTTTGGCCAGCGTCGGGTCGCTGGTCGCCAGGATGCTGATCGCCAGCAGTGCGGCGTTTTTGGCGCCGGGCTCACCAATCGCCAACGTACCCACCGGGATACCGGCAGGCATCTGCACGATCGAAAGCAGACTGTCCATCCCGGACAACGCCTTGGATTGCACCGGCACACCCAGCACCGGCAGATGCGTCTTACTGGCGCACATCCCCGGCAAATGTGCCGCTCCACCCGCGCCGGCGATGATCAGCTTGATCCCCCGGTCGGCGGCGTGACTGGCGTATTCGAACAGCAGATCGGGCGTGCGATGTGCCGAGACGATCTTGCACTCGTGCGGCACGGCAAACTCCTCCAGCACCGCCGCCGCGTGCTGCATCGTCTCCCAGTCCGACTTGCTGCCCATGATGATGCCGACGATCGGTTGCATGAGAACATGATACGCGATCGTGTCGGCAGAGGCACCTGTTCGGGCAATTCACTTCTTCGTTGAACAAACTGTTTCCCATTGAGTTGCCACACCGCTGGGGCAAACCAGAACACCGTCAGCCAACCAAGGCGATTTCTCGTATCTTCTGCACTTTGGCGGACTTAGGCTTGTTCTTGCTCGCGACGGCTTTCGGCCTAGACGTGCTTTCAAACTGGGAAATGGTCGTGGGCCCTTCTGGGAACTGCGCGTGGATGATGAGCCGACCGCCGAGGGCTTCGATGATCCGCTGAAGCGTGGATATCTGCATGTCCTCCTGTGATTCGAGTTTAGACAGGCTTGGCTGCTTGATATTCAAGACGTCAGCAAGGTCTTTTTGACTCATTCCGCGGCGTTTGCGAATCTCTCGCAGCAGCATGTTGGCGAGGTCTTGACGAGCAAGGCCTTTGGCGCGCTCGCGCTGCTTCTTGCTCATCAATTTTGCTGCCAGATCGTCGAATGACTTAGCCATTGGAGTTTCCCTTGCCTTTCTGTGCCTGATGGATCGCTTCCAGATGCAACTTATAGATCGCATCTGCTTTTTGGATCAGTGCCTTGTAAAACCGCTTTTCATTGACGCCCGACTTGTTTCCACCAACGAGTAGGATGCCT
>JBGSMH010000014.1:0-2861 GCA_041740275.1 Phycisphaerae bacterium | reverse complement strand
TTTTTCGTTCAGTTTCAGCCGTTCAATACTGGGTCTGGCCAGCCCGGACGCTTCGGCGGCTTCGATGTCTTTGGCGTTCTGGCGAATCAACTCTGCGGCATTGGCACGGATCGCGCTCGCCATCGCCAAGAGTGCGGCATTGCGCTGGGCGCCTGTGGTGCGCATGAGCTGCGCCGACGCCGCCCGAGCGCTGCGACCCAGAGTTTGAACATACGAAGCCAGCGAATCAGTCATGGTAGAATTGTATCAGGAAACGCGATCAGTTCGACCCGCCGCAACTCAGTTCAGTCCGGTCAGTTTGGCGTGCTGACGGATCGCACCGAGAACTCGACCGTGGGCGGCGCATCCATCAGGGTCACGTTTGGGGGTAGATCGACGATCGACACCGCACGCGACACATCCGACCGATCGCGATCTTCATTGGTCAGTCGCAGGACGGCGGCGGGGGTGATCTCCGGCGGCTTGCCATCTTGCGACTGAAGTCTGCGAATCTCGTTGGCGGGCCCGCGTACGCGGACATTGGTGACGGTTTTTTCCCGCAATTCGATGGTCCACTGATTGATCGTCGGCAGTGGCTGGGTGATGACCAGCGGGACGGTGGAAAGCGTATATTCGACTTCGCGCGCACTGACTTCGATTCGGACCTCTGTTACCCGCGCAGGGGTCACCAGCACGCCGGGAATGCCCGTCGGCTTGATCGGCACGCCTTCGAGTCGGTGTTGTCCGGGCAAACTGATGCGTTCGCGGAAGGAACTCAAGTCAACCGCCAACCCGGATTTTTCGGTTGGAAACAGTTTTGCGATCGCCTGTGCGGGCCCACTGACTTTCGCACTGGGGGGGGTGATTGAAAAACTGGCGACCGCGAGGTCCAAATCGTCCGGCAATAACAGTGGGATGGGGCGATTGTTGATGCGAGCGTCGATCCGCACCTTCACCGTCGAAGGCGTCGCGCTGGTGACCGTGACACCGGCCTGACGAATGGGCTGGTAACTGTTTAGCAGGGCGACGACCGACAGCGTCGGTTCAGACTCGGCCTGGTAGGTGTCGCTCAGTTCAAGAAGCAAGCGACGATCCAGTTGTGGCTTGAGCTGCTGAATGGCCGATCGCGATCCTTCCACCTCCACCGTGAACGGCGTGTCGGCTAAGGGCGCGTCGTCTCGGTCGGCGACAGACGCATACTGCGACGGGTTGGTCGTATAGACGTCGAAACTGACCAGCAGCCGTTCCTGCGTAGACTGGGCGCGTTCGGCGTAGACCCAGATCAGGATCGTCAGTGGCACGACCAACGCCATCGTCTTGAGCAGATCGACGACGTTGTGGCGCGAACGCCTGAAGGATCGAGGTTGTTCGCCGGGATTAGGCACCTTTGGTGGCCTCCGGTGTGGGCTTGGTCGGTTCGACGATGGTGGATTTTGGACTGGACTTTTTGACGATCTGCTTGAGCGGCGTCGATCCGCCGCCGAGCAGTTCTTCCAGGGTGTCGCGAAGGGCTTCGAGCGACAGTTTGCGATAGAGTGTGCCGCGTTCGGCGATCGAGATGTCGCCCGTTTCTTCGGAGACGACCAGAACGATCGCGTCGGATTCCTGGCTCATCCCCACTGCCGCCCGGTGACGCGAGCCAAGCTCCTTTTCCAATTCGCCTGATTCTGCCAGCGGAAACTGTACGCCCGCCCAACTGACGCGTCCCTGGCTGACGATCACGCCCAGATCATGCAAAGGCGAGTTTGGCCAGAAGATGGTGTTGAGCAATTCTGCGGTCAGTTCGGCGTTGAGCCGCGTCCCGCTGTCGGCGATCCCACCGAGGCCCACATCGCGCTCGATCGCGATCAACGCCCCGATCTTGCGACGGGAACAGAACATCGCCGATTCGACCAGTGCGTCGATTTGCTCAGAAAGTGCCGACGAGATCGTGCGGAAGAGTTTGGTTTCGCCAAGTCGCATCAACGCCCGGCGCAGTTCGGGCTGGAACACCACGATCACCGCCGCCGCGATGAACAGCAGGAAGCGGTCGTAGAGGAACTTAATGCGGTTCAAATCGAGTATGCTCGATAACAGCTCAAAGATGACATAGAACGAGATCAGCAGCAATACGATGCCGCGCAGCAATCGCGCGCCGCGTGTGCCCTGGAGAAAGCGAACGACCCAGAACACCACCACGCCGATCAGCAGCAACTCGATCCCCACCTGCCATAGCGAATAGGTCCGCAGGGAGCGGAAGAAGGCTTCGAAGTTGTCCCAGAGCGTCAGTGACAGCATGTTTGGTCAGTTCGTTCAGACACTATATCTTTACTATCGGCAGTAACCAAACATGCCCAAAGCGCGTTCATGATCAATCTTCAGCCGCCAGTCCAGATTCATCTCACGCAGTTGCCCGCGACGTCGTGCCCGTATCTGCCGAATCAGACCGAGACGATCCGGGCGGTGATGGCGTCGTCGATCGATCCGGAAGTCTATCACGCGTTCATGGACGCCGGGTTTCGACGTTCTGGCCGACTGATCTACCAGCCGGCGTGCGATGCGTGTCAGGCATGCGTGCCGCTGCGGGTGGATGTCGGGCGATTTGCGATGAGCGATTCGCAAAAGCGCTGCTGGCGACGCAATCAGGACCTGATCGTGACCGGTGCGTCGCCGGAGCTGACCGACGAAAGATTTGATCTGTATTCACGTTATGTCCATCAGTGGCATGACCGACCCGAAGAGGCTGACCGGAACACACTCCGCGGGTTTTTGTACGATTCGCCGGCACGGACGATCGAGTTTTCCTATCGCGACCCCGCCGGTTTGCTGATGGCGATCGGGATTTGCGACCTCAGCCAGGCCGCCCTCAGCAGCGTCTATTTCTATTTTGATCCCGATCACGC
>JBGSMH010000013.1:0-5262 GCA_041740275.1 Phycisphaerae bacterium | reverse complement strand
GGTATGGCCCCCACGATATCTTGTTGCGGATCAACGCGAACTCGGTGCCGACACTAACGCCAGAGCAGACGGTGCGGATCAGAAGTTGCTCGGCGCTGGGCTCCGGGAGAACGACGGTTTCAAGGTGGAAACGTTGCTGGTCGTCGGCGATGAGGGCTTGTGCTTGCATGGTGACGGCCCTTTCAGGTCCTTTAGCTTCGGTAACGCCCACGATTATTGACACTTCGAGTGCTTGTGCCGGGCGAGCGCGGTTCTTTCCAAGGGAACCACAGGGCAGAGAACTCTTTCAATGGCAGGCAGTTAGCCACTTCCACCAAACAACGAGTCTTTGACCGACAGGATCGTCCGCCGCCTCGTACAGCGTGTCAAGTTTGACTCCGACAACCCAGGCGAAACACGGCGGGCGGTTTGATAACCGTGTGCGACGCCGGTATGGTGGCGTGCGCAAATGAATCACCCGCTGCCCGTATTGGATGATCACGCGGAATACGAGAAAAAGGAAAAGTGCGGCCTGTTTGGCGTCTGGGGAACGCCGACGGCGTCGCAGTTGACCTATGTGGGGATTTTTGCGCAGCAGCATCGCGGCCAGGAATCTGCCGGGATCGCGGTTTCGACCGGAAAAGACCTCAATGCCTATACCGGCATGGGCCTGGTCAGCCAGGTTTTTAATCCCCGGATGCTCAACGAAGACCTCGCCGGTCATGCCGCCATCGGGCATGTGCGGTATTCGACAACGGGTTCGAGCAAATTGTGCAACGCCCAACCCCTGTTGCGTCAATATCGCCTTGGTCCGGTCGCGGTGGCGCACAATGGCAATCTGATCAACGCCCAACTGCTTCGTGAGGAATACGAAGCCCACGGGCACATTTTTCAATCGACGACCGACACCGAGATCATCGTCCACCTGCTGGCCAAGCCCAGCCACCTGGAAAAGCACGACCCGTTGCCCCACGTTTTGCGGCATTTGCAGGGTGCTTTCTCGCTTTTGTTCCTGTTTCCCGACCGGATGGAGGCCGCCCGCGACCCCTGGGGCATTCGGCCGCTGTCGATCGGACGCATGCCCGACAACGGGCCTTACGTCGTCGCCAGCGAAACCTGCGCGTTTGACGCGATCGGCGCCGACTTTGTTCGCGATGTCTTGCCCGGAGAGATTGTCAAGATTGATGATAGCGGGCTCAGTAGCCGCATGTTTGCCGATCCGGTCCCGCAGGGGGCGCGGTGCGTCTTTGAACACGTCTATTTTGCCAACCCCGCCAGCAACGTCTTCGGAAACAACGTGCAGCGGGTTCGTGAAGAACTGGGACGCCAACTGGCTCGCGAATCGCACGTTGATGCCGATTGCGTCATCCCCATGCCCGACTCGGGCAGAACGGCGGCGTTGGGGTATAGCAAGGAATCGGGCATCACTTTTACCGAAGCGATCGTGCCGAACCGATTTGTCGGCCGCACGTTTATTCTCCCCGATCAGGCCGCTCGCGATCGGGCGGTCAACCTCAAACTCAATATCATCAGCGATCTGGTCAAAGGCCAGCGGATCATCGTCGTGGACGACTCGGTCGTTCGCGGCACGACCACGCGATCGAAAATGCGGGCTTTGCGTCGGGCCGGTGCCAAAGAGATCCACCTTCGCATCAGTTGCCCGCCGATTCGGTTTCCGTGTTTTTATGGGATCGATTTTGCCACGCCGCAGCAACTGATCGCGCATGAGCGAACGATCGACGAAATTCGCCAGTTTATTGAGGTCGATTCGCTGTCGTATCTGTCGCTGGAAGGCACACTGACGGCATCGAAAATCGCCCCAAAGGATGCCTGCACCGCCTGCTGGACGGGTGAATACAAAATCCCCGTCGATCAGCCGGTAGCCATGTTCAGCATCGAACGCGAGCAATTGAAGATGTTCTGATGCAGGGCGTGCGTCAGGCGCGTTTGAGTTTCAGATTCCTGGCATGAAACGCGATCGCCTCGCGGACATGCAAATCCCAATATTCCCAGTTGTGATTGCCCGGATACTCGGCGTATTCGTGCTCCACGCCAATGTGATTGAGATGGGCGGCGTAGTCGCGGTTCTGCTGGAGCAGAAAATCCTCCGTGCCGCAGTCGATGCGGATTTTGGGCAGTTTTCCGGCCTTCTTGCAGTCGCTGGCCAGCTTGGTCAGGTCGTGGCCGCTGCCTTTGGGATTCTTGCCAAAAACCAGTTCAAACTCACTTAATTGAGGTCCGGTGCGGGTTTTGGATACCGGCATCGATCCCCACATCAGTGCGCCGCTGTGCGAGTTGCAGCTTGAGAACAACTCCGGATACCCCAGCGCCAGCCGCAACGCGCCGTACCCACCCATCGACAACCCGCCAATACACCGGGCGGCGCGGGTTTTCTTCACATTGAAATGTCGTTCGACCGTCCCGATCAGGTCCTTTGTCATGTAGGTGGCGTATGCCGGGCCGACGTTGGCGTTGGTGTAGGCCCCGCGAAACCCATCGGGCATCACCACCGCCAGCGGCAAACCTTCCAGATAACTCTCGATCCGCGTCCGCCGAAGCCAGATCGAATAGTCATCCGACATCCCGTGCAACAAATAAAACGTCGCATACGGGGCTTTGCCGGAGTCGGGCAGAATGACAAACGCTGCGCACTGCTTGCCAAGGGTCGGGGAGAAGAAACGGAGTTCGGTCAATGCCATGGCCAGCATGATACCCGCAAACGCCAAACCTTCACGCCGGGAAGAATAGTACGCAGACGACGCAGATGCAGGCCGGATCACCAAGGCCCAAGCCTTAGTCGCTAATCAAGCCACAGAGGCACCGAGGCACAGTGAATACAAAAGACCACTCTCCGTGCCTCCGATTCTCCGAGGTGTGAAAAACGTCTTTCCACGAAACACGAGTCCTGCGTCTTAACGGACCAACGTTATTTGGCCGTCCGGTCGTGGTCAGACGGTTTTGGCAAAACCTCGAAGCCACGCACTTCTTTTGGTGGACGACTCGATATCCGTCTTACCAGCAGCCACGCACACCAAACGATGATGGCAAACACGCCGAACGCACCGAGCCCGATTAATTGTTCCCGCGAGCCAAGCGGAGCGTCCCTCCCCGGCCAGCCGCGCACGAACCACGCCCACGCCAGGACAACGATTGGCGGAAGATAGGAAGTCAGACGCCGCAGCATGGGCAACGAAACGCCTCCGACGAAATAACGAATAGGACTTTTTGCCAAGTGCGCCGATAGACCAGCGTTGCACGATCAGCGTCGGTCGCACTGGGCACAAACTTTTGTTGAACTGAACCGGCCGCTGGTATGAAGATTCTATCGACCAACCTCGGGTTTGTCGCCCGCGCGCGGCCTTTGCGCTTAGCGCGGGGCGGGATTCGTAGTCGGTGGGCTATGCCCAGCCGGCGACCCGCGTCTCTGCCGCAGAAGACTTGCGGCACACCACGTCTGCCTGCCACTCGTCTAACAAATTTTGGAACGTACGCTCGAAGGCCCTCTCGAACGCGTTGCGAGTCGATTCTGAATCCGACTGACCCGCCGACGAACGCCCGGCCGCGTCTACGTTTCCTCTTGAAAACCGAAAAGCATCCAGGTATTTCGGCATGCCGAAACGATCAATCATCCAACCGCATAGCGACGCATTCCAAGCCATAATTTGAAGCTCACTTAAGCGACGGCGTAGGAACACAGAACTGTCCAGGCAGTCTTGGATACCAGCACTGCCGCCGAACCGACGCAACGCCGCACCGGCCAATTCATGGTAGTCGAACCCAAACCACGGTTTCAGAACGCGGCCTTCGGCGTGTGACTGAGCGAGTCCTTCATTAAGAAACGCCGTCGGTGCCGGATTCACGCCCGGCGAAACCTGCACCGCGAAGTGACACAGCTCATGCGCCAAGTACACTCTGAATTGGTCCTCAGCCGTGAATGACGGCCCGGCCGCAAACTCATCGGGTAAATAAACACCATTTTTGCAAATGTGGCCATATCCGAAACCGAAAAACAGGTCTACCGTTCCGCCTGGGTCAGACAGCCCCGTCCACATCAAAACCTCTGACCAGACAGTTGTTGCCATGCTGTCTATCGCTAGCCGTAGACGTGGGCGGACGTCGTGAAAGTGAGTCCGAAATGTGGTCATCTCAGGGGGCATAACGTAAAGCCGATCAGTGGCCGAGCCGGCACCATGCCGGCTCTCGAACCACAAGAAGTTTACCCGCCGGCTCGGTCCACTGCATTGGCGGGTTAGGCGGCGCTGTTACGTCCTGGAACAACAAGGGCTGTGATGGCACTTACGATAGCTGAGAGTACTAGAATCACACCAGCCACCAGCCACATCGGCACCATGCCATGGCCAATCGCCACGTCGTAACGAATGACAAAGTAAATGAAAACAAGGAAGGCGGGGGCGACACCGACTCCGAACGCAACCCCCTTGTGACACTTGAGACGAACAGCTGCGCTCAGGATGCCGGCGAGAACAAGTGCGGACGTGAGAGTAATCATGACGTGCGACGCCGCCTAACGTAAGGCCGATCAACGGCCGGAGCCGCGCTCCGGAACCTTTCGGACGAGAGAAACCATACCCGCGGCTCCGGTCCGTTGCATTGGCGGGTTAGGCGACTGCTTCCGCCGGGCGAATGCTCGCGATCATCTCCGGCACTTGTTCGAGAATCGGCTTCACCTGCTCGTAGTCAGGATGATCGATCAGGCACGATGCAGTGAAGATGATCTCTCGAACGCCACAGCCCACGATCCAGTAGTACAGGCGCTGTTCATACCTCTCCCACTTCCCCGACTCGATGTAAGAGTAAACCGCTTTGTCCGCGCCGATGATGCGGCACTCGAATCCTTTTTGTCGCGCCTTCTCCACGACGTCGTCAAAGACGTAAGTGGTGCGCGATGGGTCTTTCGGCGTGACCGTGACTGTGGAAACATGCAGATTGAGCGCGTCGTTGCCGCTCACGTAGGCCATCATGGCCCCGTTCTCGCGGAACCCGTAATCCAGCTCGTCCGGCAGCTCCATGGCGAGGTAGTGATCCCCGAAGGTGACGGTCATCGCAGTCGCCTAACTCTGCTTATCCTGACCGGGGATGCAACAGAGCAGCCCCTTGCAGGCACCATATTGGAGATGCCTTCTGCGTCTGTCAACAACGCGGAATGTTGTTGACATCGCGGCGGGCTGGCGGATGCGACGCGCGAGGCGTAAGGCGCCTCACGCGGCGAGTTTGGGGGGGACGATCGGGGTCGTGATGATCGCACCGGCGTATTGGGTGTGG
>JBGSMH010000012.1:0-5270 GCA_041740275.1 Phycisphaerae bacterium | reverse complement strand
GCCAAGCGATATGTCGAATTCGGCAAGGACGTCGTCGTTCTGCTCGACTCGATCACGCGCCTGGCACGTGCGTATAACACCGAAGTCCCCCATTCCGGCAAGATCCTCACCGGCGGTGTCGATGCCAACGCATTGCAGAAGCCCAAGCGCTTCTTCGGTGCCGCCCGCTCGATCGAGGAAGGCGGCTCGCTGACCATCCTCGCCACGGCGCTGGTCGATACCGGATCGAAGATGGACGAAGTGATTTTCGAAGAGTTCAAAGGCACGGGCAATTCTGAGTTGCATCTGGATCGGCGTCTGGTAGACAAGCGTGTCTATCCCGCGATCGACATCAACGGCTCGGGCACCCGCCGCGAAGAACTGCTGCTTGACCCCAAGGAAATGGAACTGGTCTATCGGCTGCGTCGCGTGCTGAGCGACATGAACCCCGTCGAAGGCGTCGAACTGCTCAAAGGCCGCCTGGAGAAGGTGCCGAGCAATGCGCAGTTCCTGATGCAGATGAATCTGGACTGATTGTCCGTTTGTTCGTCAAAACCCTAAACACGAAAGCCCACGGTTCGCCGTGGGCTTTGTGTATTGCTCAGTCGCTCGCGGGCGAAGCGGTAACTGATTGCCATGTCGTTCCGATGCGAACTTCGTCCAGGTCGAACTGCGCCGTGGTGCCCGCCGTGATGCTTAGACGCAGCACCGCCGCATCGTGCGCGCCCGGCCTACCCGCAATGGTCCAGGCGGATGGCTCATACGGGTCCACCGTCTCGCTGGCCGAGTAGATGCGCAGATAAGTCTCGGCCAGTCCCCCGGCGATGACGACGATCTTCGCCACAACCAGGTACGGTTTTGCATTCTCGATGGCGGGCGCCGACCGCGTGATACGCCCGCCGCTTTTCAGGTATGGGAAGCCTTCGCTGGTCACGCCGAACGCGAACTCGTCGTGTCGTGCGTAACGCCGGCGCATCTCTGCCGCACCGAGCGATAGCTGAAGCGACTGGTCTCCGTCCTTGCTTTGCTCACGTCGTTGTGCAATGAAGCTGACGTAATAGACTTCACCCGGCGTCATCTTGAGCGGCGCGGCCAGATCGCGTGAGAGCGAATCGCCGCCTTCAAGACGCAACATCCGCCGTCCGCTCCGGGTGAGGCCGAAGACTTTTTCGCTGGGTGCATCGACCACCGCCCCGGTTAGGCCTTGTCGGCGTCCAGTGAATCTCCAACCCTCGGCCCATCCGAATCCACTGCGTCCGCGCTGCAGGCGTCCGGCGATATTCTCGAAACCGTCGTAGGCGAGTAGTGCGCCTTCGGCATCTCCCTGCACGCTGGCTTCGATTTGGCGAACGAACTGCCGCATCGCAAGCGGGACCCGGGCACCAGATCCAGTTCCCTTGCGCGCAAACCGCCGCGCCTCGCCGGCGCTGATGCGTTGCTCGGCCTCGGTTCCCGCCTTCGTTACGGGCTGCCAGACAATGCTGCCATCGAAGACGTGAACCTCGGTGGCCGTCGCGTCGATCGATACGGCGTACTCGGTACCCTCATCAATGATACGTGCTTCCGGCGTGCTAAGCGTGAAACCGTCCGACACATCATTCACGCGCACCACAACTCGCCCACGTTGCAGTTCAGCCGTATTGCTCGAGACCGCAAGCAACTGAGCAGGCCCCTCCACCACGAGGTCTGTGCCGGAATCGAATCGCAACAGCACCACTCCCGAATCGAGCGACATCTCGCCTGTCGAGAAGCGGCTGCCGGTCGTGACCTCTCTGGAATCACGCCAGACGCCGTTCGACTGTTGCAGCACCGTCCCGATCTGCATCGCCCGATCGACGACGGCCGGGGGATTTTGGACGATCTGCTGCGGCCCTGTCCTCGCAGGCCACCAGTGCCACGCCACGACCAGCAGCGCAATCGAAGCGGCCAGTGCCATCGCGGTGTAAACGGTGCGATCGATCCGAAGCGGCGTCTGTGGCGGCTCGGGCACCTCAGGGACGGTCGCACCCTCCGACGCCCATGTGCGCAGCGCGGCCTCCAGATCCACACGCTCGCGGTACGCGGCCCGTGCGGCTGGATCGTCCTTGAGGACCCGCTGCAATGCCTCGTGCTGGTCGGGCGAGATTTCACCCGAGACGCAGTCGGCGATAAGTTTTTGTAGATCGTTCTGACTCATCGGCCGCCTCCTTCGCGCCCAAGACGTAGCCGGATGCAATCGAGCAGCTTCTCACGAAGACGCTCCAACTGCTTATAGAGGGCATCGCGATGACGCCCCAGCGTAGCAGCCACTTCGCTGATCGAGCCCGTATCACTATAGCAAAGTTCAAGAACCTGCCGCTGCGCCGCAGGCAAGCGCGACACACAACTCCGCAGGGCCTCCAGCCGCGCGTCTGACAGATCGGCCTCATTTTCGGCTTCCTGCGCGAGCAGATCCAGCAGTTCGGAGTCGAAGCGCGGCCGCCTGCGCCGCTCCGTGGCGATGAAGTTGCGAACCTCGTTAAACGCAAAGCCGCAAGCCCAGTGGAAGAAACTGCGCCCGGGCTCGTAATCCTCCATTTTCTTCCAAAGCACGAGACTGGTTCTCTGAAAAACGTCCTCCGCGTCGGCGTGATGACTCAGTTGCTTAAAAATGAACGCGAAAAGGCGATGCCTGTGCTCGACCAACAGCGCGACGAACGCCGCGGCCGCGGCGTCGTCGCTTGCTGGATCAAGATGGTGCTGTTCGAGTGACATCTATCTGCGATTGTAAGCAGGCGTCGGTCAGACCGCTCACGCCCCAGCACCGCCGCCGCGCTTGCCCTTGCGCTGCTCGCCGCCCGGTTTGTCGCCATCGCCGGCCTTGCCTTTGCGATGCCCTTTGCCCTCGCCCGTCATGCCCATGATCCGAGTGGCGGGCTTGTGACCATCGACCCAGGCTGCGCATTTCATGCCTTGTCGCAAATCGGCGATCCCGTTCTTCGCCGGCTCTCGACCGACGAGAATCTTGGTCTGCTCGTCGATCTTGACGACGACAGCGTTTCCGCCCGTATCAACGGTGACAGTTCCAGCGCCAACATTAACGGCGCTGATCGTACCGCGAACGGCCGGAGCAGGCTTGTCGGCTTTTTTGCCCTGTCCCTTGGCCAGTGCGAGGCTGGACGCCAATGCGATCATTAACGTTGCGATCAAGATGCGATTCATGATGGTCCCTTTCGGTACTGACAGCAACGGCTCTTCCGAGGGATGGATGGGGGCGAACGCTCGCCTCCTCGCCCATCACCTCGTTCGGTCGCTGTTACCAAGTAGTCGTACGAACAGACATGCGATTGGACAAAAATCTCTGATTCCTTGCAGAATATGTACTCAACGACACTTCAAACATTACCGGACCACCACTCGGCGCCGGCATGAACTCCGTCGAACGCGTCGAACTGCTCAAAGGCCGCCTGGAGAAGGTGCCAAGCAATGCGCAGTTGCTGATGCAGATGAATCTGGACTGATTGTCGGCTCGACGTTTATTCCACCAAACTCAAACTCAAGCCTGCGGCAATGTCGTGGGCTTGTTGTTTACTCGATTGCTTCGTAAGTTCTGGCGATGTCTGGCGGACTTATAGAGTGGAATCGTCCAAAGTATCAGCCCGGGGGAGGAACGCCATTCTTATATTTCAGTGTGTATGGCAATCCTCGCGTCGACGCTCCCCTTTCCCGGTCGAAGTATCGCGTCGGAGAGATTCCGGCCGGACTTGACCTATATCGGCTAGATCGTAGGGAACATGCGTCTCGCTTGGATTACCCGCTCGATCCGCCGTTGGGCGACGTGTTGAAGGAGGGTACGCCGGAGGTTGAGACGCTGATCCGATCGTCACAGTGCTGCTGCGAACTGCGTGGCGACATCATCGCTGCATCAAATCTTAACTATCTGCGGGATGCCATAGGCCTGATTCAGTGGTTGCTCGATCACGGCGGAACGCTTGTATACGACCCGCAGCAACTCCGATGCTGGACGCCAGCGCAATGGCACGACGAAGTGTTCGCGCCAGGAACGTGCCAGCCGCAGCGACACGTTGTGACGCTTCTTTCGCGGGAAGACCCGGCCGGCCTGAGTTGGTACCACACGCGTGGGATGCGCCAGTTTGGTCGACCCGACATCAGTATTCGACACGTTCCGTTGGCGTTTGGCGCGCAAGCATCTGACTTGTGCGATCGGATCATCCGGTTACAGGCCGAAGGAGCGATCATCGCCGATGAAGAACCCATTCGCGTTTCCGGCTGGCCACAATCAAGCGTAGTTAGGCATGCTGGCGACCTGGATGATCCGGACTTCAACAACGTGCATCTGGAAATCGTGGTGGACGGTTGGCCTGTCAGGTGAAATCGCGGCGTTGAAGTAATCGTCCGTTTGCAGTGCCTGACAGTTCGCGATGTTTCGTTCTAAATATCTGCGTGATTTTGACCGCAATTGAAACTCACGGCGTGGGTGCGGGCGTCGCCGCAGGGGTTGGCTGGACTTCCGGTTTCCACGAATCGGGCAGACCTGGCTCGGCGAGGATTTCGCCGAGGGTGGTTTTCTGGAACGCTTCTTGTGCGTGTTTCATCATGTCATCGATGCGGCGGTGCAGCGGGCAGAGTTGGCCGTTGTGGTCGGGTAAATGCAGCGGGCATTGATCGACGCGGCAGACGGGCTCAATCGCGTTGACGACGTCGAGGATGCTGACTTCCTTAGGTTTGCGACAAAGGACGTAGCCTCCGTGCAGGCCGCGGGTGCCGACGACGAGATTGGCGCGGACGAGTTGCTGCAGCACCTTGGGCAGGTACGACAACGGCACCGCCGTCGCGTCGGCGATTTGCTGCGCGGTCATGGGTTTGCCGTACATCGCACCGAGATATACAGCCGATCGCAGGGCGTATTCGAGCGTTCGTGAAAACATGGGCCTACCGCCTGATAAAAAGACAAGACAGTCTTTTACAATTTATAGCTTGTGGATTCGTCGGGTCAACGATAATCAGACAAATTGGTCGATTTATCGTGGGGGTGCGTCAAAGTGCCATACTTGGCGCCCTAAGGAAGCGATTTCGGCGATGAATATTCCGTGTTGACTGTGGCAAGATGCCGCCGGGTGCCTAAAATCCCGGACGGGAGTCTAAATCTATGAAACGCCGCAGGACCGGACGGGTCGGGACGGGGTTTGCGATCGTGACGGCGTCGTTGGTCGCGATTCTGACCGGCTGTCAATCAAAACCAAAAGAACAACCGCCCCTGGTCGCACCCGATGCCACGGTGACGATGTCGCACTACGCCGGCTCCGCTTTAT
>JBGSMH010000011.1:0-12717 GCA_041740275.1 Phycisphaerae bacterium | reverse complement strand
ACCGATGCGAAGCAGGCACAGTCGATCATCGCCGAAGGCCAGTCCGATATGATCCTGATCGCACGTCAGTCCCTCCGCGATCCGTACTGGCCGCTCAATGTCGCCCGTGAATTGGGCGTAAAGGACGCCTGCAAGCCGCCGATTCAGTACTCGCGGGCGTTCTGAAGTTCTCGGGCAAGATCGCGTTGCGGTAATAGTGCCGATTCGAAAACGACTACAGCCGTTCCCATTCGGACCGTGAGATGCCCGCCTGCTTCAGGATTTGAAGGACAAGATTTCGCCCGATATCGCCTTGATGGGGATTTGGGATTGGAAGAGTGTGCATGCCGCGACGCATCAATTGATGCCTCCCGCCCGAATCGGGTCCGACGTAGCCAGCTTTCCTGAGGGCCGCGATCAGGTCGCGACGTTTGATGGGACCAAACTTTGGCATTTAGGCAACCCGTGAGGGCCTCGAAACGCCTCGATTCAGATTAATGCCGGCAACTCGAGGCAGATCCGTATCATTGTGACGAAGCTTTACGAGTATCCAAGCCTCCAGCGTGCTCTGTAATTCGTCCCGGCACCGCTCTAGCGACGAGGCATTGGCCCAAAGCCCCGGGAATCCTGGGATATGCCCAAACACACCCTCCCCATCATCGAGCAATTTATACTTTGCCTTGCGCAACGCAGCATTGATGTAATCGGTGAGCATTCGGTTCTCCTAACACAGTATAGCGAAACTACCGTTCGTTCTCACCTTCCCACCATGATGATCGCCGCGACGCTGTGACCCCAGAGGAAATAGGAGGCCTCGAAAATGTACATCGCCCCACCCATGAACATCGCAAAAAAGATCGCGATCATGAAGCCCTGTGCCATCTGCGAGTCGAGCATTTTGCGGTACGCCGGAAAAAGATTGGCGGCGACGCGGGAGCCGTCCAGCGGCGGGACGGGGATCAGATTAAACATCAGCAACGCCAGATTCATCACGCCCAGATAGCGAAGCAACAATTCTCCGTTGGCCTGGACATTACTGTCCGGGTTTACGCCACCAAAGCGCATCCACAATCCCATCGCGACGATCCCGATGATCGCCAGCAGCAGATTTGCCGCCGGGCCGGCGATGGCGACGAGTGACTCGGCGTATTTCCCGCGCAGCCGAGTCGGGTCGATCGGCATCGCCCCGAAAGCGATCCCCACCACCGCCAGCAGCAGCAGCGAAATCGGGCCCATGTGTACCATGGGGTTGAGCGTGTTCATGTGCCCGGTTTCGATCGGCGTATTATCCCCAAGCTTCACCGCCGCCCAACCGTGCGCCAGTTCATGGAGAATAATGCTGACCATTACCACAATAATGATCGCGAAGTATTGCTGACGGTCGGATTGCAGAAGTTCGATCATCATGACGGGCGAATCATAGCAGCAAAATGATGGGAGGGCTTGGGGCTTAGGGCTTTGGGTTTAGGACAGGGACGTAGCCGCTCTCGCGGATGACGGTTTGGCCTTCGGGGGAGATCAGCCAGTTGAATAGCTTCATCGCCGGGGCGTCCGGGGGCGTGTTGGCACGGAAGGCGGCGTAGACGGGGCTGGTCAACGAATATTTGCCCGAGGCGATCGTCTCGGGCGTGGCGGGCACGCCATCGATTGAGATCGTTCGCGTGTAGGCGCTCATCGCCATGAATCGTTCGTAGTAATAGACCGAATAGCCCAGTGCGTTGGAATCCGTCGTCACGCGATTGTACGGGCCGCTCATGCTGCCGGTATACATCTCGCGCATCCGGGCGGATTTTGGGTCGGGTGCCACTTCGCCTTTCATCACCAGCGCGTCAAACAGTTCACGGCTGCCCGAATTGCGCTCGCGCATCAGTGGGAACAGTTTTTTCGATTCATCGAACCGCCTCGGTTTATCGGCCAACGCCTCCCGGTACAACGTGCGAATCTCATCCAGCGTCATGTTGTCCAACGGGTTCTTGTGATTGACGATAAAAACCAGTGCATCCAGCGCGATGGGTTTGGTTTCGATCACGATCCCCTTCTCTTTGGCGGCCTGCACTTCGTCGGCGGAGGGCGCGCGGGCAACCAGCGCGATATCGGTCTGGCCTTGGATGAGGTTGACGTAGGATTCGTGCGTGCCGTGATTGGACGCCAACAGGCTGTTGATCATCCGTGCCAACCGCATCTGCTCCGGTCGATCGGCTGGGGGCTTGGCGTACACCCGCGCGGCAACCAGGGACAGTTCGTGAGACTCTTCGGTATAGCCGTATCCGCCGGCAATCGACCCATCAGTGATCTCCAGCTCATCCACGCGCGGCTCCCGGACAATATGATACCCGCGTGGTTCGGCGTACACCCACTCATACGGCACGCCCAGCGCACGACTCGCAAGAATGACCGCCAGCGGCTGGGTGGAGGTCGATCCGTCCACACACGGGTACGTCAACACGTCCAACGCCAGCGCCTTGAGCCCCGGCAAATCCCCGGCGGCCTTGGATCGCAATTCCGCGTGACGGGCGGCATACAAATCCTTGGCGGCCTTGGCCATCGCCTTCAGTTCAGCGTCACGCGGCACTTCGCGCCGCTTTTCCAACTCGTTTCGCTTTTGCCGGTACGTTTTCCATTCGTCCGTCTCTTGCAGCTTTTCAGACTCCTTGATCACTTTGTAGAGCTCTGCCTCCTGCAACTCGCGAACGGCATTCATGCGTTCGCTAAACGTTCGCATCTCCTTCGCCACCGCCGACTCATCGAGTAGCTTGATTTGCTCGTCAATTGATTTGGTCTTCTCGAGTGGGTCTTGCGCCTGGCAAATCGACGCGGTCATGAACAAGCCGCAGCACAACAGTTGGATCCCGATCGTCCGCCGCATGAGAACCTCCGAGGGGTTGGATGAGGTTTCTCATTGTAACAAACGAAGTCCTTAACTGATATGGGCTCTCACTTTCTCCCCGCGCGCGATTCGCCTATCATCGTTTGACCAATCATGGCAGAAAACGTACTCATCATCGGCTCCGGACCCGCCGGGTGGACGGCTGCGATTTACGCGGCCCGTGCCAACCTCAATCCTGTTGTTTATGAAGGCCTGCCCAAGCAGACGCCGTCTATTCAACTGCCTGGCGGGCAACTGATGCTCACCACCGAGGTCGAAAATTACCCCGGCTTCCCCAACGGTGTCACCGGCCCGGAGATGATGCAGTTGTTCAAAGATCAAGCCGTGCGGTTCGGCACGCGCGTCGAGACGCTGGATATCACCCACTGCGACTTCAAATCGCGTCCTTTCAAACTGACCACCAGTGACGACACGGTGATCGAAGCCCAGTCGGTCATCATCGCCACCGGTGCCAGCGCCAATTGGCTGGGTCTGCCCAATGAGATGCGTCTGGCCCAGACCGGCGGCGGCGTGAGTGCGTGCGCGGTGTGTGATGGGGCGTTGCCGATCTTCCGCAATCAGCCCGTCGCGGTCGTCGGGGGCGGGGATACCGCGATGGAAGAGGCATCATATCTGACCAAGTTCGCGTCCAAGGTCTATATCATCCACCGCCGGGACAGTTTCCGAGCCAGCAAAACGATGCAGCAGCGAATCCTGGAAAATCCCAAGGTCGAAGTGCTGTGGAATACCGTCGTCGATGAAGTGCTCGGCATGGCGCACATCGAGGCGCTGCGACTGGAGAATGTAAAGACTAAGGAATGTCGCGATCTGCCCGTCAAAGGCCTGTTCGTCGCGATCGGCCACACGCCTAACACCCAGTTTCTGAAAGAGACCGGCGTGGCGCTGGATGATGTGGGGTATGTGAAGTTGATTGATGGGTTCAGGACGATGACCAGCGTCGAGGGAGTATTTGCGGCTGGGGATGTGTCGGATTCGATCTATCGTCAGGCGATCAGCGCCGCTGGCATGGGCTGCAAAGCCGCGATCGACGCCGAGCGATGGCTGGCGGAACATGGCGTTCACTGAGCGCCGAAAGTGACGAGCGATGAGCGACGCGGGAAAACCAAAATCGCAACGCAACGCGATGCCGTCCGCAATCGTCGCTCCAAAATCCTCTGTTTCTAGGACTCTGGGTGGCCGGGGGACGTTTAAGCGGGTTCTGGATTATGGTGTGCGGAGTTGGGACGGTCCGATCGGGATGTCGATCGCGCCCAACCCTGAGGGTGTCACGACATCTCGCCTCGGCATTTCGATTGGCCGACCGGTCGGGAACGCCGTGAAGCGGAATCGGATCAAAAGGCTATTGCGCGAATCCTTTCGCGAGGCACGATCGCACTTCTCAACCCCCGTCGATGTCGTCGTGCTGGTCAAGCCGCACGAGACGATGACGCTGGCGGATTATCGGGGAATCATCAGTCGGCTTGTGGAGAGAACCTGCGGCAAATTGTCACGCAAGACATCACCAACCGATGAGAGCGAAACAAAAGCGTGAGTTGGATGCTGATCAAACTCGTCTGGCTCTACCGCGTCACACTCGGCCAACTGATGGGCGGGCATTGCCGGTTTCAGCCGACGTGCAGCCAGTACGCGATCGACGCGATCAATCAATACGGGCCATGGCGCGGAGCGTGGAAAACGATCAAACGACTCGCCCGCTGTCACCCCTTTGGCGGTCGCGGGTATGACCCGGCGTAAAGCGTCGGGATTATCGCCTGGGCAACTGATCGGCGTATTGCGGCGATGGATAGCCAGTGGACGCAAAACAGCGTTCGAGCGTGCTCTTAACAAGTCCTTCAGACGGCTCAGGCGAACCGGGAAGATCGGCAACATCGCGCAAAAGTTGATCGATCGGGATCAGATCATCAGGCAAATCGGTTAGGCCAGCATCGGCCAGTTCTGCATTGGACATGTCGGTCTCGTGGGAAGAGGTGGCGTTGACGGTGAATGATGTTTCCATAACTGTGCGATACTTTCGCATCGCCTCCAAATGAGCGGTTGATCTCATTGGTCCGTGACATGCACCTGCGGGTGTCAATATCACACCCGCAAACGCGTCGGATTACAATACCAACCTTCATATCGATGAAGCTCGGCAGATTTGCTCCGTGAAACCGGAGGCCGAACCACAACCGATCAAGATCTGCACACGCCATACATACGTTCAACCGGCGACAGGGTTCGCCGATTTCCAGATATTCGCAAAACTTTCCACCGCAGTATGCAGCCGCGATTTCACCGTGCCCAGCGGCACTTTCAAGACCTCGGCGATCTGCTTGTAGGGCATCTGATTGAAGTACGCGAGCACAATCACCTCGCGCAAGTTGTCTGGCAGCCGGGACATAGCTTCATTTACGCGGTGCTGTAATTCTTCATATTCCAACCCCTCGCTCGGGCTGGATTCGACGGCACTCATGAGGTCAATGTACTGGTTCCCGTCCGGCGAATGCGGATCGATGGTCGCCTGCAAACTGGATGTTTTTTTGCGGGCGCGGGACCGCAGGTGATCGCGTGCCTTGTTGGCGGCGATCGTGAAAAGCCAGGGACGGAAGTTTCGGCCGGTCTCAAACTGGTTCGCTGATTGGAAGACCTGGACGAATGTCTCCTGAAAAACGTCGTCCGCGGACGCCGAATTACCGAGGAAGCGGAACAGGAAGTGATACAGGTCGCGTTGATATCGGCCGACGATCAGCGCAAACGCGTCCTGATCGCCTTGCAAATGCGACGCTAACAATTGCTCGTCAGTGGTGGGTGGCTGAAGTTGATTAATACTTGCGTTCATCGTTTTGGGCTCCTCTGCCTACCCCGCAGAAACTGCCTGGGCTGCGAAACATCCTCTTCTGTCGTATGATAGCCCTCATGAATACCCCGACGGACCAGAATCCCAAGGTCGATTTTTTCGGGCTGACCGCACCCGAATTCGACGCCGCCGTAACGAGTTGGGGATTGCCCAAATTTCGCGCAAAACAAGTGTTTAACTGGGTTTATGAAAAGTTCATCACCGACCCGGACCAGATGAGCAATCTGTCCAAGCTAGATCGTGAAAAACTGCGCGAACTCGTTAGCTTCGGCAATAATCGCACAGTGACCCACCTAACCAGCGATGACGGGACCGAAAAATTGCTCCTGGAATGGGCTGGCGGGGCGCAGGCTGAGACAGTAATGATCCCGGACGATGATCGCCGCACCGCGTGTGTTTCGTCGCAGGTGGGCTGTCCGGTCGGCTGTAAGTTCTGCGCTTCGGGCATGGAAGGCGTCAAAGGCAGTCTCAGTGCCTCGCAGATCGTCGAACAGGTGATGGGGCTGAACGCGATCCTGGGCAAGATCCCAAGCAAGACGCCGCTGGCCACGCCGACTCGCATCAACCACATCGTCTTCATGGGCATGGGCGAACCGCTGGCCAACTATGCCAACGTCATGCAGGCGATCCGCGTGCTGCACGATCCGGACGGGCTGAACATCAGCGCCCGCAAGATCACGCTCAGCACCGTCGGCGTCCCCCCACGGATGAAGCAACTGGCCGACGAGGCTCTGCCGCTGAATCTGGCGATTTCGCTTCACGCGCCAAACGAAGCCCTTCGCAAGGAACTGATCCCCTGGGCGGAGCATTTTTCCATTGACGAGATCCTCAACGCCGCCCGCTATTACTTCAACAAGACCGGCCGGGAGATCACGTTTGAATACATCCTGCTTTCGGGCGTCAATGATCGTCCGGATCATGCCCGGCAGCTCGCCCAGCTCTGCAAATCGGTTCGCGCGAATGTCAATCTGCTTCGGTATAACGAGGTCGAAACGCTCCCCTTCCAAAGGCCGCGCAGCGAATCAGTGATGCAATTTCAGGAGATATTGCGGCGTTCGGGGATCAACGCCCACGTCCGCAAAAGCCGAGGCCGCGACATCGCCGCCGCCTGCGGGCAACTGAGGCGTCAGGAGAATCAAAAGCTGGTTCAGTTTGGGACTTAAGGTCGTCTCGCATTGATGCCGGCTTGGCGAAATTGTCGGACTAAAAATAGAACGCACGTCCTCCCATTCCCCGCCGGTGCGATAGGCGATATCCTCACGCACCATGGTCACTGCCTACATCCGCTTCGGCGACGGGTCGATCTCCACCGACGCCGACGAACACACGCTTTTGCGAGCGCTTCGCGACCCCAAGGCGGTTTTCTGGGTCGATCTCGACCAACCCGACGACAACGAACTGGCGATCCTCGATGACGTCTTTGGCTTCCACCCACTGGCGATCGAAGACACCATTCAATACAACCAGCGGCCCAAGATCGAAAGCTACAACCACATCGGCGACATGTGCGATGCGGGCTACTACTACATGGTCATTCACGGGCCCGACCTCAGTTCATTCAAGGAAAAGCTCAAGACCAAAGAGCTGGACATGTTTCTGTCCGAGCGCTATCTGGTGACGATCCACGAGGAGCAGATGTCATCCATTCAGGATGCGCGGATCAAGGTCAGTGCCAACCCGGCGCGGATCCTCGACGCCGGCGTAGACATGCTTTTGCACTACCTCCTCGATCATGTGATCGATAACTACATGCCGATTTTTGACTGGTTTCAGGAGGAGATCGATGAATTGGAGGAGGCCGCGATGAATGACCCGGCGCGGGAGATACTGATCCGCATCAGTGCCAAGAAACGCGATCTGCTGGATCTTCGCCGGGTCATCGGCCCGCAGCGCGAGGTGATCGGTCAACTGACGCGCGGCGACGTGCCTTTTATCCGCGAGCAATCGCGCGTCTATCTTCGCGACGTCCAGGACCACCTCATTCGCGCGGTCGAAACCATCGAAATCTATCGCGATCTGGTCCTGGGCGCCCGCGATATTTACCTGACATCCCTGAGCAATCGCACCAATTCGATCATGAAGACGCTGACCGTTTTCAGCGTGATCGCATTGCCGATGACGGTGATCACCAGCTTCTTTGGGATGAACTTCGACCAGATTCCCGGCCTGCACTCGGTGTGGTCGTTCTGGGCGGTCGTCTTGACGATGCTCAGCATCGTTGCCGGGCTGCTGTTGCTGTTTCGACGACAGGGCTGGTTCTGAAGGCTACACCAGCAGCGATTCTTCTTCTGCCGCCCGAATCGCCGCCAAGGCGTCCTGATGCCGACGATACAGCACCCAGATCGTGCTGCCGCCCACATACAGATACCCACCGGCGAAGATCATCAGGAACGGGATCGTCGTCAACGCCGCACCATACTTCAGGCTGATGACGATAAAGCTGACCATGTACAGCCCGAACGCGATCTCGATGATCGGCAGCCCGAGCTTGGAGAGATTAAACTTGGGGGCGTTCCGCATCGTCACGCCGCGATGCTTGCCGGTAACGCCATACTTGGGCGTCCGGACAAACTCTGCGGGTTTGCGCCGGATCATGCTGATGATCGCCTCGATCACCGCCTTGGTGTTATTCACGCACACACCCACGCCCAACGCCATGATAAACGGCAAGTAGACGAGCGTTTTCCAGCCGGCGATCCGACCGAACAACTCTTTCTGGGCGTAGATAAAGAACGTGCTGGCAGAGCAGGTCGCCAGGACAAACAGGCTCAAACCGAACAGCCAGTTGTTCATCACCGGACCCGACCACTCCGCCTGCGGCTGAAGCGCCGAGATCATCGCAGTGGTATTAATTTTCACCGGCGACATGTTGAAAATAAACGTCGGGTACATCAACAGCGTCATCAACACCATCAGCGGATAAACGATGGTACAGGTCAGGTGGAAAAACGCCTCGGACTTAATCGACCACGGCAATTTTCTGGAGAGCAGAATGCGTGGGAGCAACTTGATCGCGGTCTGCATGCTGCCCTTGGTCCAGCGGTGCGCCTGCAACTTGAAACTCACCATTTCCGGCGGCAATTCTGCGGGGGCAACGTACTGCGGCAGATAGACAAACTGCCAGCCTTTGAGCTGTGCGCGATACGACAGATCCAGGTCTTCGGTCAACGTGTCGTGCTGCCAGCCACCGGCTTCGTTGATGGTCTCGCGACGCCAGATGCCTGCCGTCCCGTTAAAGTGCATGAATCGGCCGCTGCGGTTACGGGCGGTGTGTTCGATGACAAAGTGACCGTCGAGGAAGATCGCCTGGCTCTTGGTCAGCAGACTCGCGTCACGATTGAGATGATCCCACCGCACCTGCACCATGCCGACTTTTTCATCGGTGAAATGGTTGATCACGTTTCGCAGAACATCGGTCGGCGGGACAAAATCGGCATCGAAAATCGCGATAAACTTGCCTTTGGCGACCTTCATCCCCTCCTGCAACGCACCGGCCTTAAACCCTTCGCGATTGGAGCGGTGGATGTAGACGATATTCACACCTTTGGCGGCCCATTCGCGACACGACGCCTCGGCGATCTCGGCAGAGTGATCCGTGCTGTCATCCAGCACCTGAACCTCAAACCGGTCTCTCGGATAGTCGATCTTACAAGTCGCCCCGATCACGCGCTCGGCGACCAGATCTTCATTGAACATCGGCAACTGCACCGTCACATAAGGCAGATCCGATTCTTCCCAATTGTGCGATGGGACATGGACGTTCTTGCGATGCTTGATGTAGAGGTACACCAACACATATCTGTGGAAGCCGTAGAGCGCCACGAGACACAGGATGATGAAGTAAACGGTCGTAACAGCGATAGTCAACCAGTGACCCATATTGAACTTTCTTTCGCAAACCAAACAGCATGTGACCTAAACGACCAACGGCTGCCCGGAAGCGATCGATTCGCAGATGGCAAACAGTCTTTCATCCCCCCGCATGGAGGCGAATCGAGGTGTCCATTCGCCGGGGGCGTCCCCAACGGACGTTCAGAAGATATTAAGTCATTGAGCGAACCCGTGTCAAACATTAGCCAAGCTGACAGCGGCGTATATTGCCTATTTTACCATCGGGCAATGCCCGAATGAGACTCTCTCCGAGCAGCGAAGAGAGACGTTTGACCGACCTCGACGAGAGCAACAACGCACGACTTTTCACTTTGTTGCATTTGTTGCATCGGCTTTCGTCCATGTGAAAATCATAACTGCTTGCCAATGCTGGACTTGACGATTTTTGATCCGTCAAAGTGTTGCGCGCCGCGTGCAACTGTTGCAGCTCCTACCTTTCCGGCCGGAGATTGGCCTTTAAAGTCTGTTGCCAACGAACGGTCGACCATCCCACTCTATCCTCCCCACCCGCAAAAGTCGGCGGTAAAATCAGGCAAATCCGCCGATTTCTTACACCCACTGACACGAGGTTGTCACCCCCCGCCGCGCGGTCGCCCTTGCCACTCGGCCTCCTACACGCAAAAGAGGATCAAACGGTATTTTTGTTGACTTTCCCAGATGTGGCGTCATGATTCTGATGAGTTCAGTTCATATCACCCGGAACTAAGGAGAAAATCATGACGTATGAGAGAAGTCAGGCTACAGCCAAGCGCGAAGTCCCTGCTGCGAAACAACATGATTTCCCCATGAAGACAACTCGTCTTTCCCTTTGTTTTGCGGCCACGCTCTTAATCGTCTCCTCCGGATCGGCAAACGCTGCGGTCCTCGACTTCAATCCGACGGTGGCAGATGCGGCGGTGATTGCGGCGGATCTTGACGGCCAGACATCCGGGACAACCGGAGGAACGTGGACGATCAATCCGGCGGGCATGGACCAGTTTCTCTTCCTCAATGACGGAGTGGGGGGCACGGACTACGCTTACCTCTATCGGGACTCCTCTAGTGCCAATCCCACCCCTAGCGGCGCCTATTCACAGGTAGCGCTCACAACTCCGGTCGACTTCACGTCACAGCCGGTCGTCGTAAGTTTCGACATGGCATACTCCGACGTTGTCGCCAGCGGCCAGAACAGGCCTATGTCGATGATTGGACTTTCGGGAGCGATTGAGGTTTTTAGATTCGATTGGACGGTTCCCGCGACAGGCGGCACTCCCGCGGGATTCATGAGGGCCCGAACCTTGGAGAACGCGGCCAATGATATGGGGACAATCCCCCTGGCGCTTATGGGTTCCACTGCATATGACCCATCGAAAATGAAGACCTTCACAGTGACGCTGGATGGCGCGGATGCTTCGAGCTTGACCTACACGGCCGAGGGTTCGACGAATGACGTGGTTGGGACGGTGCTCAACGCGCAGACCCAGCTAACCAGCATCCGTTGGATTTACACCTCGACGGGTGATCCCGCCGGCATTTGGCTCGACAATGTCTCGGTCACACAGGCCCCCGAACCGGCGAGCCTGGCTTTGCTGGGCCTCAGCGCGTTGGCGATGATTCGTCGACGACGGTGATGGACCGATCGTGCCCGGTGCATGTGGCATCAATAAGCTAATGCTTCCCAAGGTCCGACGATCAACCGTTGGACCTTTTTCATTCGCGAGAACCCCTAATCCACCCTTGCAGTCAGTGTGTAATTCGCTCCGTTGAGAACCGAGTGGCGGCCGTGAACAGCGATGAAGTACTCGCTGGCCTGGGTGTCGGCGATGGTAATTGACTCATCGTCCTTGCCGTCGCGCGTCCCCTTGGCGTCAGACCGCTTGAGCGTCGGCGGCAGGCCGGCACGGACGTAGAGGTCGCAATTCTCGCCAAGCCCGGCCAGCGTCACCGTGAGCTTTCGTCCGGCTTCGACCGTCAGGCAGTAGTACTGCATTTGATCGTCGCCGCTGACAGCCTCGACAGCCTTTGCGGGCTCGATTGGGCGGCGCGGCACTTCATATTCGTGATTCAAAGAGTAGATCGCCATCGCCATGAGGAAGTCCACATGGCCGCTCTCGGGATGGCCGGTCGTGATGACCAGTCGCCCGCTCAGCAGGTTGCCCTTCGGGCGGTAGGCGACGCAAAACCAGTCGTCGGCCAGTTCGGTCAGGGCGCCACCGCTGTATTTGCCGAAATATTCGGTGTCGGGCACGTCGCTCTGCACGCCGATGGGCCCGCCGTTGTAGTACATCTCTTTTAGCGTGCCGTCCTGCGTGGCCTTGAACAGCGGGTGATCCGAGTCGGCGGGGTCGAAGTCCACGTCGGGCATGGGCCGACGCGCTCCCGGACCGATGTTCTTCACCAGCCCCGGCCACAGGCCCCACCCCGTATGAAGCGTACCTTTGATGTCGTACCCGCTGGCGGCGGTGAAGAATCCGCCGCAGGTGCCGATGTAGTTCATGCCGCTCTTGAACGCCGCCTGCGGCATCTTGCGCGCCTCGGCGAACTTCCCCCGCTCCTTTTTCATGGTCTCGACACTTCCGTCGCTTAGGTCGGCGACCTCGGCCATCGTCTGGGCGCTATTGCCGCCCGGCATGATGAACAGTTGCACGCGAGTCGTGCCGTCGGGGTAGACGAGGATGCCGTTGGTGTCGGCCTCGCTGGGTTGCAGATCCTCCTTGTGAACCTCGCGGTAAGGCCGGTCCATCTTCTCGGCCATCGCCTTGCCCACCTTTTCAAATGCTGCCAACTTCTGGGCATGGGGTCCGGTGAAGTACACGACGCCCAGACTGCCCCCCTGCCACCACGGCCCGATGATCCGGCCATCCACGATGCGGAAGTCCTCCGCAGGCCCAGTCCAAGGTCGGGTCGTCGCCGCCGACGATTCGGCGTGCAACACTGACGGCATCGCCACGACAATCACCGCGGCGAGGCAGACTATCGCGGACCACAGAAGGGGAAACTTGCGGCGACTGATTGACATATTTTGCTCCGAAATGCACGAGGACAAGCAGCAACTCACACCGGTAAATTACTGCCGAACCGCGACACCTCAAAGCGAAAACGCAACGCAACGCCCTGTCGAAGGGGGCAAGTCGTCCATAGCTCC
>JBGSMH010000010.1:0-4012 GCA_041740275.1 Phycisphaerae bacterium | reverse complement strand
CTCGCCACTTCAGTGGCGAGTGCTGCACTCCTCGACCCGCACCCAACCCGCAGAGATCAGCGTCCGCAACTGGTCGCGCCATGCGAGTCTGACCCATCGGTGCTGCTCGTACGGGTGCACGCGATGCACGGGCCAACCTGCGCGATGGAGGCTGTCGAGTCCGCCGTGCGGACCGACCGACGGCGAGCGGTCCGCACGGCGGGCCCTACGCGCTCATGACAGGGAACACATCAGGCAACCGGGTGGAACCGTAATCCTTCGGGTTCGAGGACACGAAAACCGTTGTCAGCGGTGAGCAATGTGGCGTCATTGAGCAAAACAGTCGCCGCGATGATCGCGTCGCCGGGTCCGAAGTTGCGGTACTTCGCGACCCACTCCGCTGCAAGCTCAAATGCCTCCCGCGACGTTTCAAGCCAGCCAAACGCTTGCAGATAGGTCGTGAATGTCTTTCGCCTCGCTTGCGAGCGATATCCGCCCACGACTTCCACCCATATCTGCCCGCAAATACAGGCCTTTCCTTGGCGCAGCACAGTCTCCGCTTCCTCCGCCCACGCGGACTGCGGCGCACGAATCTGACCGATTAGAATGCTGCTGTCTAGGCAGACCATCTTCGCCCTTTGCGCATCGCCTTGATCTGCTTGTAAGTGATATCAGGCGGGTTATTGCGCATGAACTCCAGCGCCTTGAGCTGCCTCTGGATCCGCAACTTCTCTGACACGATCTCAGTGATTGCATCGCTGAGGCTGGTGTGCCCGGTCATCTGCTTCGCCGCTTCAGCCAGTTCGTCGGGGATCGTCAAAGTCGTACGCATGATGCACATTGTGCGTGCGTTTGATGCGAAAAGCAACGTGAAAACGCATCAATGATCATCGCCACGCAGCGCGTCCGAGGTCGCCGAGCCGAACACGTCCAACCGCCGAGTTGCGAGCGGGAAATACGAGGCCCTGTAGGGTCCGCCGCCGCGCTAGGCGCTAGCGACTGAAGTCGCTAGCCCGGTTCTCGCGTCCCAACCGGGCTCGCCACTTCAGTGGCGAGCTGTGCCTCTCGCATCGGGTACACGCGATTGAATCCACACACTGCAGAGCCCGCTCGCGATGCCGACCAAGACTGGAACCGCGACGTTCAGCGCCGAACTTAGCAACACCAGATGCTCGGGCGGGTTAAGCCGGAATGTCCATGGGAGCGTAAGCGCGATCGTGATGCGGTGAGCGATCCACGCCGCTACGAGCCCGACGACCAGACCGACAACGATTCGCGTGACTCCAATGCGTCGACGCGAGCGTTCGGGGCGAGCGTAGTCGAGACCATTCTGCGTTTCGGACATACGTCACATGATAACTACAACCCCTCAAAGAAATCATTCCCCTTATCATCCACGATGATAAACGCCGGGAAGTCGACGACTTCAATTTTGCGGATGGCTTCCATGCCGAGTTCTTCGAAGTCGACGAGGTCGACTTTCTTGATGTTGGTTTGTGCCAGGATCGCTGCGGGTCCGCCGATGGAGCCGAGGTAGAAGCCGCCGTACTTTTTGCAGGCGTCGGTGACGGCCTTGGAGCGATTGCCTTTGGCGATCATCACCAGACTGCCGCCGTGCGATTGGAAGAGGTCGGTGAAGGCGTCCATGCGGCCGGCGGTGGTGGGACCGAACGATCCGCTGGCCATGCCCGCGGGCGTTTTGGCCGGGCCGGCGTAGTAGACCGGGTGATCCTTGAAATACTGCGGCATCGGCTTGCCTTCTTCGATCATCTGCCGCAAACGTGCGTGGGCGGCGTCGCGGGCGACGATCAGCGTGCCGGTCAGTTCCAGACGCGTCTTGACCGGGAACTTGCTCAGGATCGCACGCACCTTGTCCATTCCGATCGACAAATCAATCTTGATCGGCGGAGCAAGCTCCGGCGCCTGGGCAGGCAGATACTTCTGCGGCTCAAACTCAAGCTGTTCGAGATACACCCCATCTGCGGTGATCTTGCCCTTGATCTGACGATCGGCACTACACGACACGCCCAGCCCGATCGGGCAACTGGCGGCGTGGCGCGGCATGCGGATGACGCGGACATCATGCGCAAAATACTTCCCGCCGAACTGTGCGCCGACTTTGCTATCGCGGGCGATCTCGAGGATGCGTTGTTCCCAAGCCAGATCGCGAAACGCGCGGCCGCCTTCTGAGCCGGTGGTGGGCAGGTGATCGAGATAGCCGCAGGAGGCGAGCTTGACGTATTTGAGATTGGCCTCGGCGCTGGTGCCGCCGAGTACAATCGCAAGGTGGTAAGGCGGGCAGGCGCTGGTGCCCAGGTCCTTGAGTTTGAGCTTGATGAACGCCTCGAAATCCTTGTCGTTCAGGACGGCAGGCGTTTGTTGATACAGATAGGACTTGTTCGCGCTCCCGCCGCCTTTGGCGATGAAGAGGAACTTATACGCATCGCCCGGTTCGGCCAGCAGATCGATCTGCGCGGGCAGATTGCTGGCGGTGTTTTTTTCCTTGAACATCTCCAGCGGCGCTAATTGCGAATAGCGCAGGTTGCGCTCTTGATAGGTTTCCCAGATACCTTTGGAGATCGCTTCAGAATCGTCGAAATCGGTCAGCACATACTGACCTTTTTTGCCAAGGACGATCGCAGTCCCCGTGTCCTGACAACTGGGCAGTTGCCCGGCACTGCTGACGACGGCATTCTGCAATTGGGTGTAGATGACGAAGCGGTCATTGTCCGATGCTTCGGGGTCTTTCAGTTCCTCGGCCAGCTTTTGCAGGTGGGCTGGCCGGAAGTAGAAATTGATATCGGTAAACGCTTGTTTGGCAAGCATTTGCAGCGCCTGCGGTTGAACGCGAAGGAAGGTCTTTCCCTCGACGTTCAGCGTTGAAACGAAGTCGCTGGTGAGCTTGCGGTAGGTGGTGGTGTCGTTGCCGTACTGGATCGTCGGTTCGTAATTGAATGTCGCCATGGTGGGCACATTATGCCCATTCTGGATAAAAGGACAATACTGTCCGCTATGGCGATCTGTCGCACACCCCGATCAGCCTTCGCTGATGGTGACGGTCTTGATCGAATCACCTTGCTTGATCGCATCGACGATGTCCTGGCCGGTACGGACCTGACCAAAGACGGCGTGCTTGCCGTTGAGCCAGTCGGTGGCGATGTGGGTGATGAAGAACTGGCTGCCGTTGGTGTTGGGACCGGCGTTGGCCATGCTGAGGCTGCCCTTCTGGTGCGGGATCTGTAGGGCCGATTTCTCATCCGCCCATTTGTACCCCGGACCACCCGTGCCCGTTCCGCTCGGACAGCCGCCTTGAACCATGAAGTCGGCAATCACGCGATGAAACTTCAACCCGTTGTAGAACCCAT
This sequence comes from Phycisphaerae bacterium, assembly GCA_041740275.1. Taxonomy (GTDB): domain Bacteria; phylum Planctomycetota; class Phycisphaerae; order Tepidisphaerales; family Tepidisphaeraceae; genus BPJO01. The sequence continues at coordinate 668 of JBGSMH010000010.1, read as the reverse complement.
CGTTGACGAGGAAGACGAAGTTGTTGACCGTCACGGGTGCACGGTCGGCAAACAGATCGACGACGATCGCACCTTTGGTGGTGTCAAACGTCGCGACGTATTTCTTCTTGGCATCGATCGTCATCGCGGGAGCGGCGGAGTAATTCTTGGGCATGGTTTGGGTTCCTTTTTTAGTGAAGTGGACGAGTATAGGCACGATCGCGATCCCGTCCACCGAAGATCGCGGGGAAATCTCGCCTGAGTTCGGGTCGATCGCACAACGTACCGAGGCCGGCTGATTGAACAGCCGGCCTCGATTGTTTGTTGTGAATGAAACGCGGACTGGGGGTTACATCATCCCGCCCATGCCACCCATGCCGCCCATTCCACCCATGCCGCCGCCCATGCCACCACCACCGCCGGGCATTTCGGGCTTGTCTTCCTTGATCTCGCTGATGACCACTTCGGTCGTCAGCAGCAGACCCGCGATGCTCGCGGCGTTCTCCAGCGCACAGCGTTCGACCTTCGCCGGAACGATCACACCCATCTTCAGCAGATCTCCGTAGACGTGCGTAAGAGCGTTGTAACCAAACGTCGGGTCGTCCAGCTTTTCCTTGATCTTCTGAGCGACAACCGAGCCATCGACGCCAGCGTTTTCGGCGATCTGCTTGATCGGGGCTTCGACTGCG
>JBGSMH010000009.1:0-5658 GCA_041740275.1 Phycisphaerae bacterium | reverse complement strand
AATTGCGTGTAATCGCCGGGCTGGCCGTCTTTGAGCGACAGATCGCCGTTGACGAAAACGCAGGATGCCTTGGGCAACCCCGCCGCCAGTGCCGAGGCGACGGCGGTGCGGAGATGGTCGCTCATGTTCACGCCACGCTCGATCTTGCTCGCGTCGGCGGCGATGTGGGTATCGGAAAACACGATGAACCGATCGGCTTCGCTCCTGGCGGCCTCTTCCCCCCAAGCCAGCGTGTCGGCGAATAGAATGCCCGCACCGAGGGCGAGTGAACTTTGCAGAAATCGGCGACGCGAAACCGGCAGATAGGAAATCGGCATGAAGGGTTCTCCGTTGCCGGAAGATATTACTCGAACGGTGGCAAATCGCGACAGCGGGGTCAGCAGGGGGGTCATCAGGGCGGGCATCACAATGGCTTGATTCGTCGGCTTCGGGTATTTTGGCAGCACCCATGACGCCTGATGCGCTACCCGCTTCGATTCCGCCGCTTCCGAAGGCACCCGCACCGGCGACCGCGCAGGTCTACCAGCGCCGATCGCGGCTGAGCGGGTGGTGGCCTTTCGGGCCGATCTTCAACAAGGAACTCCGCGAAATGGCGCGGCGGAAGCGGTCGTACGTCCTGCGGTTTTTCTATCTGGCGTTGCTGCTGACGGTGCTGGGATTCACCTGGATGATCCTCGTCGCAGAGACCCGCTATTACGCCAACTCGATCGCGATGCAGGCCCAGCGGCAGGCGACGATGGGCAAGGTTTTCTTTGCGGTCTTCAGCTTGTTCAGCATCGTCGCGATGCACCTGGTCGGGCCGGTGCTCACCAGCACCGCCATCGGATCCGAGCGACTCAAACGCACCTTTGATGTACTGCTGATGACCCCCATCAGCGCCTGGCAACTGGTCGGGGGAAAACTCTTCTCCCGATTGCTCACGGCGGTCACGCTGATCGGATTGTCCCTGCCCGTGCTGGCGATCGTGCGACTGCTGGGCGGCGTGGAACTGGAAGACATGTTCGGTGCGGTTGTCCTGGCGATCACCGTCGCGATGTCGTCGGCGGCGATCGGGCTGCTGCTCAGTTGCTGGATCAAACGCGCCTGGGCGGTCATTTTGCTGGCGTACATCATTCAGGGATTGATCTATGGGTTGTTTCCGATGCTGATCGCGTTTGCGGCATTTCAGCTATTGGCACGGTCAATCCCAAAGGATCCGTGGTTCGTCATGACCGCCATCTCTGCATCCAACCCGATGATGGCAGCGGTGTTGAACATCGAAGCCCCGCGCGGCGCGCCGTTTCTGGTCAGTTGGTGGCTGACCGCAGCCGTGCAGGTGGGTCTGACGCTCATTCTCACGCTTCTGGCGGCGGTAGTCGTGCGACGCATCGGCAAACGCGAAATGAGCGGCTCAGGCGGATCGGGCGCAGTGACGACCATCCCGCTGGCGACCCAGATCATCGAACCGCGCGGCCCCGGCGCACCGCCACCCCTTCCGTACAGTTCGCCCTCGACCGAAGCGCGTCCGCGACGGCAGCGGGCGGTGGGGGATAATCCGATCCTGTGGCGTGAACTGCGTCGGCCACTGCTTCCGCGGCGGTGGATGCGCTGGACGGCATCGCTGACCACGCTGGGCCTGTTGGTGCTGACCTACGCCGTTTTCAGCCTCGACAATTCCTCGTTGCTCGATGAAGAAGAGATGCACATCGTCTACACGATCATCATGCACGGATTGCTGATGCTGATGGCGGTGGTGGTCAGTGCGACGGCGATCGGAACCGAGAAGGAAAGCGACACCTGGACCATGCTGATCGCGGCACCGCTATCCGGTCAGCAAGTGATGTGGGCGAAGTTTGCAGGCGTGGTCAGGCGATTGTTCTGGCCTTGGACGGTCCTGCTGTTGCACGTCGGTATTTTTACCCTCGCGGGCGTCATAGCGATGGAGTCGGCGATCATCGTGTTGATGGTGTCGATCAGCTTCAATCTGGTCTGGATCGCCAGCGGGCTGTACCTGTCACTGCGTTTGAAGCGGGTGACGACTGCGGTGGTGCTGAATCTGCTCATACCAGTGGCGATCCACGGCCTGGCACCACTTGGGCTGGCGGCGATCGAATATGGGCTGGACTGGTGGGAGTTCCGCGAATTGCCCGAAATCACGCTCTACTGGTTGCCGTATTGGTATATCGGGGAAGGGATCGACAGCCTCAGCGGCAACACCATCTATGGCTTCAGCTACTACGGGCACAACGATTTCCAGCTTCCCTTCTCTGACCAACGCTGGTCAGCGCGCTATTTTCTGCCGCTGGCTGCTCTGGCGTCGATGATCCAGATCATCATTGCGGCGTTGATCGTCTGGTGGTCGGGCTTCCGATTCGACCGATTCGTTAAACGAGCCAGATGAATGCCGTCTGACGCGCCTATGATCGGAAATGAAGGAGCCGATCATGAAGACGCTGCGCAGCTTACTGGCGATCATTGGACTGGCGACGGCATCGCATGCCGCGTCATCGACCACCCAACCCGTGAACGATCTGGCGACGGTGGGGCAGGGATTGCTGGCGGTGGCGAGTGCGAAGGATTCGACGGATTCGCAGTTGCGCGTCGCTTTGATCACCGCCCGCGATGCGCTCCCACTGAACTCGGATAGTCGCGGCCGGATTGAAATGATGCTCTCAGGCGAGTTGGATAAAAAGCAGGCGGAGGAGATCGCGCTGGATATTGCTTTTACACCCACATTTGAAGCCCCCACCCCGCGTGGCTGGCCGAGTTGGACGCCGGTGGGCGAGGCGCAACTTAAGCAATATCCTGCCTACCGGATGGCGACGGTCGAACGCGGGCAAACCCTGCGTGGCGGGGAGTTTATGACGCTCTTCTTCCATATCCAACGCAAGGATATCGCCATGACCGGGCCGGTCGAGATGACCATGACCGACGACGACAAGCCGGCGATGAAGCAAATGTCGTTCCTGTACGAAAACACCGATATGGGCAAGCTGGGTGAGGATGGCAAAGTCAGCGTGGTCGATGTGCCGTCAATGCAGGCGATCAGCGTCGGAGCACGCGGCGATTGGTCCAGCAGCAGCCTGGATGAGCGTCGCAAACTGATCGATCGCTGGCTGGCCGCTCATCCGGAATACGAGCCGGCTGGCGACCTGCGGGTGATGGGGTACAACTCGCCTTCCATGCCCCGCGCCAAGCGGTATCACGAAGTGCAGTTGCCGGTCAAAAAACGCCAGTAAATTTTGAAGAATCTCAAGCGACGATCGCACGAAGCTGGGTCAGTGCGTCGCGCCACTGGCGAACGGTCTGGCCGACTTCGTAGTGGAGTACATCGGATAGACCGACATAGTCGCGGGCTTCGATGGTTTCGCGGATGATCTTGAGTTGATCCGCAAACGCCTGCAGCGCCGCCGCCAGCGTGGTGTCGTCCACGCGGACCAGTTCCAGATCGACCCGAAGCAGTTGCGAGACCTTGGCGATCGCCTCCTGCGCCGATGACCAGATCGTAAAACAACCCGCCATCTTCTGTAGTGCCTTATTCGGCTCACCGGCAGACAGATGGTCGATCGCAGCGATCCGCGCCAAATCGGCCTGATCCATCTGTTGTTCGACTTCGTTCAGCACGTCGATCGCGATCTCGCACGGCTGAGATGTCTCTATAAAGATGGTGTGCCCCAAAAGTGCTCGGCCACGCAGTTGCGGGACCATCGCCAGATCCGGCTCGCGTCCGTCGATCAATACCTGCGTGACCAGGCGGTTTTTCTGCTGTAAATGGCTGAGTACGTCGCCGACGGTTGACAGCCCGAGTTGCTCCACCGGGAGCGTTTCTGAATCCACCGTAACGGTCATGACGATCTCCAATCGTGTAAACTCCCCGCCTCGGCAACCGCTCGCGCTCCGCGCGACCAACAACAACTATCTGTTAACATCGGAGCTTGCCTGCTGAAAACTTGAGAGCGTCCGATAAGATTTGTTCCATGCCCCGAACCGACCACACGCTTCTGACGCAACTGATCACCGCCCGGCACCCGTGCGTGCTGATTCCGACCTTTGAAGAGCAGCACGCGCTGAATGTCATCCGCGCGGTGGCGTCCGAGGTGCGCCGGCACGCGCTGGTATGGACGGTGACGCGCGGGTTGCACGATGCGATGATTGAAGACGAGATCTCCATCCCCGACACCGCCCACCCGGCCGGGGCGCTGGCGCACCTGTGCAAGCACACGCCCGAGCGGTCGCTGGTGGTCATGCTCGACCTATCCCATCACTTGAAGGATGACCGCACGCTGCGGTGTCTGCGTGAACTGATTGCCAAGATGGAGCGGGCCGAATCGACGGTGGTGTTGGTCGATGCCGATGGGGATTATCCGCCAGCGATCAAATCGGCCTCGGCGCGGATGGACCTGACATTGCCCGGTGCGGCGGAATTGGAACAGATCGTCCGCAGCACGCTTCGCACGATCCATAGCCAGCAGGCGATCAATGTGCAGTTGGGCCGGGAGGATTTTGACGCGATCATCCAGAATCTGTCCGGACTATCCCGACGCCAGGCGCGGCAGGCGATCATCGAGACTGTCTCCGAAGACCGCCTGATCGATGCCACAGATCTCAAACGCATCATCGAATACAAAAAACGGGCATTGCGAACGGTGGGCGTGCTTGAGCCCATCGAGACCCTGGTGACGCTCGATGAGGTCGGTGGACTGGAGAACCTGAAAAAATGGCTGAACCTGCGCGCCAACGCCCTGAGCGAAGAGGCGATTGAGTTCGGCATCGAACCGCCACGCGGGGTGTTGATGCTCGGCGTACAGGGCGCGGGCAAGTCGCTTAGCGCCAAGGCGGTCGCGACCGCGTGGAAACGCCCATTGGTGCGGATGGACGTCGGTGCACTGTTCGATCGATATATCGGCGAATCCGAAAAACGGCTTCGCGAGGCACTTTTGCAGGCGGCGATGATGTCGCCGGTGATCCTGTGGATCGACGAGATCGAAAAAGCCTTCGCATCGGCGGCGGCGCAAAGCTCGGACGGGGGACTGAGCAAACGGATGTTCGGCACCCTGTTGACGTGGATGCAGGAGCATACCAAGCCGGTTTTCCTCATCGCCACCGCCAACGATGTCAGTGCGCTGCCGCCTGAATTATTGCGCAAGGGGCGATTTGACGAGATTTTCTTTATCGACCTGCCCAACCCCGCCGCACGTCGGTCGATCTTTGAAATCCACCTCCGCAGACGGGATCGCGATCCGGATTTGTTCGATCTGGACGAATTGAGCCGAGAATCGGATGGCTACGCGGGTGCCGAAATCGAGCAGGCGATCAAGTCGGCGATTTATGAGGCGTTTAGTCGAAATACGCTTCTGAGTACCAAGATGATCGTCGCCGCCCTGCGCGGTAGCCCGCCTTTGAGCGTGACGATGTCGGAGAAAATCGACGCCCTGCGCCAGTGGTCGGTTGGCCGATGTGTGAATGCGGATTGATCAAATGCCCGCTTGCCGATAGATTCCTCCCACCATGCGACGACCCCTCGCGAACAGGCTGGCCGACGTCAATCGATCGGCACGGTGAGACGAAACGCGGTTCTAGGCCGCCATCGCCCCGTGCCCGTCCGATGTGCCCCTCCGATGTGCGCATCTTCCCAACACGCGACACCTGTCGTTCGACAACCGGTCCACAACCATTTAC
>JBGSMH010000008.1:0-6546 GCA_041740275.1 Phycisphaerae bacterium | reverse complement strand
GGCACGGGTGGCGGAGCGGGCGGCGGCGAGTGCGGCGCAGGTCAACGAACGGCTGCTATCGATCCAACAGATCGCCGACACGACGGCGGCGGCGCTGACGGGAAGGCCATTGTCGGTTGAGTCTCAGGTGCGCGGGGCGCTCTTGTCGAGTCTGCGGCCGCACCCGTGGATGAACGGCATATGGGTGGCGTTTGATGATTCGGCACCGCGACCGGCGAACATGCCGCAAGTCGCGGGTTTGCGGCGCGGTGGAGCACTGCCGGAAGTGGTCAGTGCGAATGCGTCGAATCTCGATGCGCTTTTGTGGTTCACCCGAGCGAAGGAGTGGAACAAAGGCGCCTGGACCGAAGCGGCGGAGATCGAGCAGAAGCCAAACGCCCTGCCGTCGGCGATCTATGCCTCGCCTTTCTATAGCGGGGACAAGTTCGCGGGTGTGGTGGCGACGAGTGTGGGTTTGGATTCGCTGCAGCACCTGAAGGACGAGCCGTTCGCCAATCGACGGCCTCGCCGGGCGGATGAACGGAACGATGAACCCCCCGCCTCGCCGATTACGCCTGTCCCCACGAGCAAACCGATTGCACTCAATGCGGGCGGATACTTCATCATCGATACACAAGGCAATCTGATTTCGCACCCGGAGGATTTGACCGAAGACGGTTTCCTGATGCACATATCGAGCCTGCCTGAAGATCCGTTTATCGATGCCGTCCGCAAGGCGATCGAAGGAAACGCACAGCGGTTGGTTACGCATCACATGTCGTCGTTTGTGCCGGGATATCATGAAGACGAGATATACATCGTCGCGATGCAACCCGTGGCGGCGACGCGGTGGGTGCTGGTGACGGCGGTGCTTCAGTCGGAAATCCTCGGCGGTGTGCAGGACCAGTTGCTCAAGCGTGCGGCAATGCTGGCGATGACGATGGGCATGCTGATGATCATCGTGCTGGTGGTCGCCAAACGATTCTGCAAACCGATCGAGAAGTTGGCCAGCCGGGTGGAGGCGATCAGCTCGGGCAATCTGGACTTGCCGCCGATCCCGGTGGGCACGCGTGACGAGATCGGTCGGCTGGCGACGGGCTTTAATCGGATGACCGAACAATTGCGGCATCAGTTCGCCGCGATCGAGAAGCAGACGGCAGACCGGGAGAAAGTGGAAAGCGAGTTGCGGATCGCGCGGCAAATCCAGATCGATCTGCTGCCGCGCACGTTTCCGCCTTTCCCGGAACGCAACGAGTTTGACCTGCACGCGACCAATGTCCCGGCCCGCGCGATCGGCGGGGACTTTTTCGACTTCTTCTTTGTCGACCCGGACAAACTGGTGCTGGTGATCGCGGATGTCAGCGGTAAAGGAATCCCCGCAGCGCTGGTGATGGCGGTCACTCGGACGATCGTGCGGAACCTGGCGATCGAAGGACTGTCGCCATTGCAGATCGTGCAAAGGACGAACCGCAGGTTGGTGGCAGACAGCACGACGGGGATGTTTGTGACGATGATCCTGGCGGAGTATCAACCGTCGACGGGGAGGTTGATCTACGTCAATGCAGGTCATCCGGCTGTGATTCGGTACGGCGTTGATGAGCCGAGCTTTTGTTGTCACTCCAGCGGCCCGCTCTTGGGGATCGGCACCGCAGAGGACCTGGGCCCGACCGAACAGCACGAAATCACGCTAGAAATCGGCGAAGGACTGATCTTCTATACCGACGGCGTCACCGAGGCCCGCAGCCCGGATAGCGAACTGTTTGGCGATGATCGACTGCTCGACGTCTCGGGCGTCGCCCGCTCCGGCACTTGCGAAATCGCCTGCGACGCGATCGTTAGTCGCGTGATGGAATATCAACGGAACCAGAACGCCGACGACCTGACATTGCTGCTGCTGCGTCGGTTGTAGGGTCACACGACCAAATGGTCTTATTTGCGACTGATTCTCAACAAGGCTTGAATTCTAATTCATACACTCCTAGTATGCACTGTTCGGGCACGGTATGGGCGGGATGATTCTCTGTCTAACCGTTTGCCCCACAAGGAGTTACCGATGATCCAGTTGAGTGAAACCGCGGCCAAAGAGATCAAAAGCATCATCACCGACCAAGGCCTTACCGAAGATAGCACGCGTTTGCGCGTCGGCGTCAAGGGTGGCGGGTGCTCGGGATTCACCTACATGCTCGATCTGACGGAAGAGCCCAAAGGCGAGATGGACGAAGAACTCGAATCGCACGGGATCAAGATCCTGTGCGATATGAAGTCGTTTCTGTACCTTTCGGGTGTCGAGATCGACTTTAAGGACGAAGTGATGGGCCGTGGGTTTGTCTTCAAGAACCCCAATGCAACCAGCTCTTGCGGTTGCGGCAGTAGTTTCCAAGCTTGAATGAGTGGTCAGTGGTCAGTGGCGAGTGGTCAGAGAAGACCCGCTGTTGACTGTTGTCTGACCCGAAACGTCGAAAATTTCAATAGGATTGGTCGTCGCTGGCGTTCGGTGGCTGGAGTAATACATGCTCTAGCCACTGACCACCAGCCACTAACCACTATTTCCAATGCCAACCGCCGAAACCGAAATCGAAACATTCGCCAATCAGGAGTACAAGTGGGGCTTCGTCTCGGACATCGAGGCCGACGCCGCACCCGCCGGATTGAACGAGGAAATCGTTCGGTTCATCTCCCACAAAAAGGGTGAACCGCAGTGGATGCTTGACTGGCGTCTCAAGGCGTTTCGGCTTTGGCAGACGATGACCGAGCCGCACCACTGGGGCAAGATCAGCTACCCCCCCATCGACTATCAAAATACCGTCTATTATTCGGCCCCCAAGCCGAAGCTGAAATCGATGGATGAGGTCGATCCCGAACTGCTGGCGATCTATGAAAAGCTCGGTGTGCCGTTGCATGAGCGTGCGGCGCTATTGGGCGTTGAGACGCCCGAGCCGACCGTGGCGGTCGATGCGGTTTTTGACAGCGTATCGGTCACAACCACTTTCCAGAAAAAGCTGGCTGAAAAAGGGATCATCTTCTGCTCCTTCGGCGAGGCCGTCCGGGAGCATCCTGAACTGGTGCAGAAATACCTCGGGACGGTGGTCCCCTACTCCGACAACTACTTCGCCACCCTCAACAGTGCGGTCTTTACCGATGGGTCGTTCGTATACATTCCCAAGGGCGTCAAATGCCCAATGGAACTGAGCACCTATTTCCGCATCAATGCCAAGAATACAGGGCAGTTTGAGCGGACGCTGATCATCGCTGACGAAGGGGCATCGGTTAGTTATCTCGAAGGCTGTACCGCGCCGATGCGCGATGAGAACCAGTTGCACGCCGCCGTCGTCGAACTGATTGCGCTCGATGGGGCGACGATTAAATACTCGACTGTCCAGAACTGGTACCCCGGCGACAAGAACGGCAAAGGCGGGATCTATAATTTCGTCACCAAACGCGGCAAGGCGTTTACCAACAGCAAGATCACCTGGACCCAGGTCGAAACCGGCTCGGCGATCACCTGGAAATACCCCTCCTGCATTCTGCAAGGCGACAACAGCGTCGGCGAGTTCTATTCCGTCGCGTTGACCAACCACAAACAGCAGGCCGACACCGGGACCAAGATGATCCACATCGGCAAGAACACCCGATCGACGATCGTCAGCAAGGGCATCAGCGCCGGAAATGGTCAGAACACCTATCGCGGGCTGGTAAAGGTGCTGCCCGGCGCGACCAACGCCCGCAACTATACCCAGTGCGACAGCCTGCTAATCGGCGATCAGTGCGGCGCACACACCGAGCCCTACATCGAAATCCGCAACCAAACCGCCCGCTGCGAACACGAAGCCAGCACCAGCCGTATCGGCGAGGATCAACTGTTTTACTGCAAATCCCGCGGCATCGCGCTCGAAGACGCCATCAACATGGTCGTCAGCGGCTTCTGCAAGGAAGTTTTCCGCGAATTGCCCATGGAGTTTGCGGTTGAAGCGCAGAAGTTGTTGGGTGTGTCGTTGGAAGGGTCGGTCGGATAAGCGCCTTGCGTAGGGTGCGATTCATCGCACCGCGTTTGAACCGGTGCGATGAATCGCACCCTACAGGCTATCTGTAGGGTGGGCTTCAGCCCACCGTCTTGGCATTAGATCGATAAAGGAACGGTGGGCTGAAGCCCACCCTACGAAGAGAAAGACGAAAGTGAAACTATGCCAGTGCTTGAAATCAAGAATCTCCATGCCAACGTCGCCGGGACGGATAAGCAGATCCTCAAGGGCGTCGATCTGACGATGCGCCGCGGCGAAATCCATGCAATCATGGGCAAAAACGGCTCGGGCAAGAGCACGTTGTGTCAGGTCATCGCCGGACGCGAAACCTATGAAGTGACCCAGGGCGACATCCTGTTTCATGGCCAATCCATCATCGAGATGAGTGCCGAGGAACGGGCACGCGAGGGCGTGTTTCTGGCGTTTCAGTATCCGGTGGAAATCCCCGGCGTAAGCACCAGCTACTTCCTCAAGGCGGCAGTCAACGCGATCCGCAAGCATCGCAATGAGCCGGAACTTGATGCCGTGCAGTTCATCAAGCTGGTCAAGGAAAAGCAGAAGATGCTGGGCATTCAGGAATCGTTCATGAACCGGGCCGTCAACGAAGGCTTCTCGGGCGGGGAAAAGAAGCGAAACGAAGTGTTTCAGCTCGCGGTGGTCAACCCGTTGCTCGGATTGCTCGATGAGACCGATTCGGGTCTGGATATCGACGCGCTCAAGATCGTGGCAGAGGGAATCAACAAGCTGCACGAGCAGGACGCCGAGCGGTCATGGCTGGTGGTGACGCACTATCAGCGGCTGCTGAACTATATCGTGCCCGACATCGTCCATGTGATGATCGACGGCCGGATCGTCAAGACCGGCGACAAGTCGCTGGCGCTTGAGTTGGAAGAAAAGGGTTACGACTGGGTGGAGCGTGAGACGTTGTCGGCGGTGTGATTTTGGAATGTTTAGTGGTGATGTACGATGTCAATGATAGCCAATCCAGCATTCAAGTCGGGTGATATGAACGCAGCCAACGCCGTACTCGATCCGATCCGCGTCGCAGCGGGTGAAATCTTTGACCGCAACGGCTTGCCGACGGGCAAGGAAGAGCAGTGGCGTTTTACGCAGATTCAGCCCATCCTGCGCTCTCGGTTCATCCCCGCCGAGCCGGAATACGCCAACGATCTGTTTGACCAATACAGCTTTGGGAAGGATTCGACGGTTGAGATCGTGCTGGTCAATGGTGTGATGTCGCGTGAACTATCGCGGCTGACCGATCTGCCCGAAGGCTTGTGCGTGACCACGCTGGCCAAGGCGTCGCAGAACAAACACGCCGACAAGGTGCGGTCGCACCTGGGCAAGTTGGTCGATCTGGATCGACACCCCTTTGCCGCGATGAACACGCGGGATTTTGGCGATGGGGTGTATGTTGAGATCCACCCAGGCACAGTGGTCGAATCGCCGATCCATATTTTGCAGATCACGCTGGGCAACGACAATCAATCGGTGGTCAACTCGCCGCGCGTGCTGATTATTGCAGGGGAAAATAGCGAGGCGACGATCGTCGAAAGCTATGTCGGCCAAGGCAGTCGATACCTGTGCAATGCGGTGACCGAGATATCCGCAGCCGCTAATGCGAAGATTGACCACTGCAAGCTGCAGCAGGAATCGCACGCGTCGTATCACTTTGCCAATATGCAGGTGAAGCTGGAGCAGGCCGCACAGTTTGTGTCGCACGCGGTGTCGATCGGCGGGCGGATCAGTCGAAACGATCTTGAAGTGCTCCTCGCCGGCCGGGGGGCGTACGCGACCCTCAACGGGCTTGTGCTGATCAGCGATGTGCAACATTGCGACAATCACACGCTCTTGAACCACGCCGCACCCGATTGCCCGAGCCACGAACTCTACAAACACGTTCTGGACGGCAAGTCGACAGCGGTCTTCAAGGGACAGATTTACGTCAATCAGATCGCCCAAAAGACCAATGCCAAACAATCGAGCAAGTCGCTGCTACTAAGCGACACCGCCAGCATCAATTCGATGCCCGCACTGGAGATCTATGCCGACGACGTCAAGTGCACGCATGGCAGCACGACCGGCCCGATCGACGAAGACCTGGTCTTCTACCTGCGATCTCGCGGCGTCGGATTGGACGCCGCCCGTCACCTTCTGACCTACGCGTTCGCTGCCGACGTCACCCGACGCATCAAGGTCGAACCGGTTCGACGTCGTGTCGAAGATTACATGGCCGCCCAGCACGAACTGCCGCAGGACATCCGCATCAACGATCTGGGGGCGTTTGATGAGGATGTGATTCGTTGAGCAATTCGCCAGCCTGATTGCTATAATCCGATCATGAGCACCGCGACAACAACGACGCAGCGGACCTATGTGACGCGTACGCCTGGCGTTTGCGGTGGAAGGCCTTGCATTGACGGGACGCGGATCACCGTGGAGTTGATCGTTATCCGGTCGAATTGTGGAGACACGCCGGACGATATCGTCGCCGCATATCCGCATCTTTCTTTAGCCGAAGTACATGGGGCACTTGCCTACTATTTCG
>JBGSMH010000007.1:0-6927 GCA_041740275.1 Phycisphaerae bacterium | reverse complement strand
CGCGCATGCCCGGGCCGCCGCGCGGGCCTTCGTAGCGGATGACCACAACGTCGCCTTTCTTGATCTTCTGTGCCTGCACCGCTTCCATACAAAGCTCTTCACTGTCAAAACAAACCGCCGGGCCGCGGTGCTTGAGATTCGTGATCCCTGCCACCTTGATCACACACCCTTCTGGGGCAAAGTTGCCCTTGAGCATCTTCAATCCACCGGTCGCGCGGATCGGGTTTGATACCGGACGAATCACGTCCTGTTCACTGCCCGGCACTTTCACGTCCTTGAGATTCTGAGCGTGGGTCTTGCCAGTGACGGTCAGGCAGTCGCCGTGCAATAGGCCGGCGTCGAGCAGGGCTTTGAGGATCGCCTGTGTTCCGCCGACCTTGTAGATGTCGTACGCGGTGTATTTGCCGCCGGGCATAAGATCGACAAAGTGCGGCGTGCGGTGACAGATCTTGTCGATCTCTTCCAGCGTCAGTTCGATCCCCGCTTCATGGGCGATCGCAGGCAGATGCAGGAAGATATTGGTCGAACCGCCGGTGCAGGCACCGATCGCGACGGCGTTCTCCAACGCCTTGCGGGTGAGGATTTGCCGAGCGGTGATTCCCTTTTCCATCAGCGCCAGGACGGCTTTCCCAGAGTCATACGATGCCTGATCGCGTGCCTCATCAATCGCCGGGGGAGAGCCCGATCCGGGGAGTGCCAGCCCGAGCGCCTCGGCGACGCATGCCATGGTATTTGCCGTAAATTGCCCGCCGCAGCTTCCCGCCGTCGGGCAGGCGTTGCATTCGAGTTCATACAACTCGGCATCGGTCATTTTTCCCATCGCGTGAGCGCCGACGCCTTCATAGACGTCCACGATCGTGACGTCGCGGCCTTGAAACTTGCCGGGCATGATCGTCCCGCCGTAGAGAAACACGCTGGGCACGTCCAGCCGTGCCATCGCCATCAACGTGCCCGGCAGCGACTTGTCACAGCCAGCCAGCCCGACCAATGCGTCATACCCGTGCGCCCGCATCATCAGTTCGATCGAATCGGCGATCGTCTCGCGGCTGATCAGCGACGACTTCATCCCTTCGTGCCCCATCGCGATCCCGTCTGACACCGCGATCGTCACAAACTCACGCGGCGTGCCCCCCGCTTCGCTGACGCCCTTCTTGGCGGCCTTGGCCTGGCGATCGAGAGTGATGTTGCACGGCGTGGCCTCGTTCCAGGTCGATGCGATCCCGACCCACGGCCGATAGATATCTTCATCTTTCAGCCCCATGGCTTTGAAAAAAGCGCGCTGCGGGGCACGTTTGGGTCCGTCGGTCACGATCGAAGAATTCGGGCGATTGATGGGCATATGTTTGTTCCTAAGAAATTGGAGGGTCGATCATACGGACAATGCCCGCCCCTGACCAGTGCGACGATTCGCCGCCACCACAGTTTCACGCTCATCGATAACGAGTTTGTTGACATTCCTGCCGTTCGTGCCAACATTCCCAAACCGGTCGGCGATGTTTGCCGGGTCGGAGAGTGATCGGAATTGCGATTGTCGGCGGGAGCCTATCGGCCATGAGCTTTGACGCAATCCATGGCACGATACTCGGCACAGTGATTGGTGATGCAATCGGGCTTCCCTATGAAGCGTTGTCTCGTCGACGTGGGGTGAAGCTCCTCGGACCACCGGATCAACATCGCTTCGTCTTTGGGCGCGGGATGATGTCGGACGACGGCGAACATACTTGCATGGTCGCTCGTGCGATAGTTGACTCGGAAAACGACATTGAACGATTCGGTCGCAGCCTTGCATCGCAACTTCGCTGGTGGCTTCTTGGAATTCCGGCTGGCATCGGGAGCGCTACGCTCCGCTCGATTTTGAAGCTTTGGGTTGGTGTACCGCCATCGCGCAGCGGCGTGTTCTCTGCCGGAAATGGACCGGCCATGCGTAGCGCGATTATCGGCGTCGCTGTCTCGGAACACAGTCAGGTTCCGCTGTATGTGCGCGCCTCAACTGAGCTGACTCACACAGATCCCAAGGCCTACCACGGTGCACTGGCGATTGCTCTTGCAGCGCGCTGTTCAAGTGAGGGTCGGTCGCCTGGCGAGTTTGTGGCGTTGCTCCGTCGTGAACTTGCTGAAGAAGAAAATGAAATCGTCTCGCTTATCGAAACTGCGATCGCAAGTGCAGGACGCGGGGAGACAACCAAGCAATACGCCGACTCAATCGGGTGCGGTCGCGGAGTCTCTGGTTACGTCCTGCATACTGTTCCAGTCGCAATTCACGCGTGGGCTAAGTTTCCAGAAGATTTCCGCAGCGCAGTGACCTGTGTTGTCGAATGTGGCGGGGACACCGATACGGTTGCAGCGTGCGTGGGCGGCATCGTTGGTAGTCGGGTTGGCGTGTCGGGGATTCCTGAGAGTTGGCGCAATGGAATGCTCGAGTGGCCTCGCTCGGCGGAGTGGATTGAGTCACTGGCGAGATCGGCGCACGCCTTTCAGACGGGCGAGCAATCCAAGCATCGTGTTTCAGTCGGACCTTTCGTAATAGTAAGGAATATCGCGTTCGCTGCCGTGGTCCTCGTACATGTGATTCGTCGCGCACTGCCGCCATACTGAATCCCGCAGCGAATACTTCGGTCCCAAAATCGCGGGTTTCTGCGTGAGGGAAAAACCCCGCCCTGCTTTGTCCATACCGATCGCGATCGAAACGCCAGCCTACGTCGTCGGGCGTTTGGAGAAGTCGATGTGTTTCTTGCTGCTGATGCGCGGGCGCTGGTCGTAGCGGGTGCCTTCGCCGTTGTTGCGGGGTGGACGCAACCACAATTTCACGCCTTAACAAAAGCGAGTTCGTTGACATCCCGGCCATTCGTGCCAAGATTCGCATACCGGTCGGCGGCGTTCGCCGGGCTGGATATTTGTAGACCAAGAGTTTTGTTCAGCAGGTGGCGCATGCGTCGCAGATGGGCGGGAGTCATCGGGATCGTGATTGCTCTCGCGGGCCTCTCGGCCACATTATGCGCGGAGCATGTTCTTCCCGAGCCGCTCGAATCGAAGCCAAAGTTGCAGACGACCGTCAACGTGAATGTCGGTAGGCTGAAACTCGGATGGCGTTCGAAAACGCAAGAGGTTCAGCCGCCTGCGCCGGAACCCGCTATGAGTCGTGATCGTGTCCGATTCGCCGGAACGGTGCTTGGTGCGCTCGCGTTACCATTGGCGGTCGTTTCCTGGGTTCGTCGCGAGCGGGCGTGGTGGGGCTTCGGGATCTGCAGCTTCGCCATTGCCGCCATCTCGTGGCAAACGTTTGTCGTTGTCTTTGCTGTTCTCCTGCTTTCCAACGCACTCTTTGCGTTCGTCCCAACTGAGCGATGGTCGAATGCCAATGAGTAGCTTCCGCCTCGGCGAACCCGGTGAACTGAATTGGATGATATGCGCCTTGCAACTCTCAATGTCGGCGGTGTGGTTGCCATCGGGTTTGATCCGACCGGAAGATTCGTGCTTGTCGTCTCGCACTCCGGACGCGGCGTGTTCGACTCGCGGACTTGGGAACGCGTTGCCCGCGATCCGTCAATCGCGTACCCCGAAGCCGGCGAGGCCGTTGGGATCGGCCCTCTTGCAGGTCAGCGGCTCAAGGTAGTTGAACTCAACTACGACGATGGCACGCTGCACGTCGACAGTCCCTGGGGTGACTGCGCGATGTCCTATTCCGACGGCACAATCGACGTCAGTTCGATCGGTACATGACCCACTGACTCTGCTTGCCACAGCTCCGCGAGTAGTTTCCTCGCGAATACGCTCGGAATGACAGTTTCTCAGAACTATCGTGTGACGCCATCGCGATCGAAACCGCAGCCTACGTCGTCGGGCGCTTGGAGAAGTCGATATGCTTCTTGCTGCTGATGCGCGGGCGCTGGCCGTAGCGGGTGCCTTCGCCGGTGTCGCGGGTGCGGTAGCCGGACAGGGGCGTCTTGGCTTTGGGGCCTTCCTTTTCCCGCTTCTGGACCTTCACCGCTTCGGCGGGCGCCCACCAGTGCTTGTTGATGCCTTGGCGCACCTGTTTGACGGCCTCTTCGGGGGTATCGACGATTCGAAAAATATCGACGTCCTCACCATCAATATAATGCGGGACCAGATGCTTCTTCATCCAGTCGGCAAGCCCGCCCCAATAGTCGCTGCCGTAAAGGACGATGGGGAACGCGTCGATCTTGAGGGTTTGGATGAGCGTAAGCGTTTCAAACATCTCATCGAGCGTGCCGAATCCGCCGGGGAAGCAGATGAATGCGTCGGCGTATTTGGTGAACATCACCTTGCGGGCGTAGAAATAATGGAAGTCCAGTGAGATGGTCTGGTAGCGATTGCCTTCCTGCTCGTGCGGCAGGGAGATGTTGAGGCCGATGCTCTGTCCGCCGACGTCATAGGCACCTTTGTTCCCCGCTTCCATGATGCCCGGCCCGCCTCCTGTGATGACGGCGAACTTGGCCTTGGCGAGTAGCCGGGCGGTTTTCTCGGCGGCCTTGTAGTCTGGATGATCGGGACGGGTTCGTGCCGAGCCGAAGATCGACACCGCCGGTCCGACCTCGGCCATCACTTCAAAGCCTTCGACGAACTCAGACATGATCCGAAAGATTCGCCATGACTCGTGTGCATCGATCCCACCCGCCGGTTTGGTCGCCTGTTTTCTGCTCTGTTTTGACATGATGATTAGTGTAGTGCGTTGTGCGTGAATTGCATCTTTGAGCGACGGAGGAAATACAGGTTCTCAGCCGAGTTTGCGGACGTCGATGACCATCATCCCTGCGGCAGTTGCGGACTGTACGCCGAGATTGGCGTCTTCGAATGCCATGCACAGGGTCGGATCGACGTTGATGAGTTTGGCGGCCTTAAGAAAGACATCCGGCGCGGGCTTGCCGCGCTCGACATCCTCGGCAGCCACCAGTGCGTCGATCTTGTCCCACAATCCCAAAACTTCCAACGTGCGGGTCGCGATGCGTCGAAAGCCCCCCGTCGCCACCGCCATCGGCAATTTGCCGTGGTAGTCACGGATGACCTTGACGATCGGCTCGATCGGCATCACTTCATGCAATGTCTGCTCGAACAACACTTCCTTCTTGTGCGCTGTTTCCATTACCGGCATGGATAGTCCGTGGCGATCATTCAGAATCTCCACGATCTGCGGCGTGGGTATGCCGCCCAGCTCATAAAACATCGCCTCGGGCAACTCCACCTGATGCTCGCCCAACACCGCCACCCACGCGCGGTAATGCGCCGGCATCGTGTCGGCGATCGTGCCGTCGCAATCGAATACCAGGCCGCGAATGTGTGGGGGAATGGAAATCATGGTGTTAGTGGGCGGTTGGCAGTGGGCAAGAACAAAGAACAAGCCAGCGGTCAGTTTGCTTCGGATTCTTCGGCGGTCATCAGTGCGTCGTGGTGCGGGCTTTGGGGTCGGTAGATCATCCAGAGATTTCGAACGTAGATGAACCACCCGAACGATTGGCCGAGCAGGCCGATCGGGTCACGTCGCCAGAGGAAATAGAGCATCAGCATCGTGCTGCCGCCCAGACTCATCCACCAGAACATCGGCGGGACAACGCTGCGTTTGCTCTTCTCGCTCGCCAGCCACTGTACGATCATCCGGCCAGTAAAGAGAATCTGCCCGAGCAGACCCAACCCGACCCATACATAACCAAACGGGTTCGACACATTCAGCAGTCTTTGCCCCCACGATCGCTCGGTTCGATCGCGGTGCATGCGGGCCGACAATTCGTTGGCGGTCAGGTCTTGGACTTCGCCAGCGTGCGTGGTGATCGCGAACTTCCAGGCGTTTCCGTCGCGATACAGGATCGCTTTGTCCCATGCGTCGGCCAACTGCACGGTCACTTCCACCCCGCCGGGGCGCTGGATCGGGTTGGTCTCGGTAATCGAGAAATAGACCCAGATCGCCAGGCCGACGATCAGGCCGATCTCAAGGAAAATCAGTAATGCCCTTTTCAAGGTTATTCCAGTGCGATAGAACTAATACGCCAGTGCAAAGAGCACTTGCGTTGCAGTCGGTTTGCCAGAGTAGATGCACACGCCTTGGCTTGCCGGTTGATCCAGCGGGATGCAGCGGACGGTGGCTTTGGTTTCGGTCTTGATCTTCGCCTCGGCATCCTTGTCCGGCTCAAAATAGCACCGCACCAGGCCGCCTTCCTTCTCCAGGATCTCTTTAATCTGCTCGTAGGTCGATGCATCGCGCGTGCTTTCCTTCTGGAAGGCCAGTGCTTTGTCGTACATCAAATGATGCACTTCCTCCAGCTTGGCTTTGAGCCACTCAGGGCTGAAGGCGTCGAGGGACACGGTCTCCTTGCCGCGATCGAGACGGCGTTTGACCAATCCCGCGCCGCTGGCGACGTCACGCGGGCCGACTTCGATGCGGAACGGTACGCCCCGCTGTTCCCAGTGATATTGCTTGTCGCCGGGACGGGTATCGCGGGTATCGACGATCACACGCTGATGCGTCAGGCGATTGAAGAAGTATTGTTTGATCTCGCCCGTCGTCCGCACCCCGGCGGCGGTGCGCTCGTCGGAACCGACCAGTTTCTCAATGATCTTGTCAATAAACGCCATCACCGTGGCGCGTTCTTCATCGCCTTTATAAACCGGGATGATCGCGCAAACGATCGGTGCCGCTCGGGGCGGTAGCACCAAACCGTCGTCATCGGAATGGGCCATAATCATCGCGCCGATCAGCCGCGTGCTGACGCCCCAACTGGTCGTCCAGGCATACTGCTGCGTGTTGTCGCGTCCCAGATACTTGATCTCAAACGCCTTGGAGAAGTTCTGGCCTAGATTGTGGCTGGTCCCCGCCTGCAACGCCTTGCCGTCCTGCATCAATGCTTCGATGCAATAGGTGGTGTCGGCACCGGGGAACTTTTCCGAGTCGGTTTTCATGCCCTTGATGACCGGGAT
>JBGSMH010000006.1:0-8576 GCA_041740275.1 Phycisphaerae bacterium | reverse complement strand
CAACCCAGCCCAGCCCAGCCAATTTACCTTCTTCACTACCCCTGCAGATCAACTGTGCCCCCAGACAAATGCCCAGCACCGGTCGATCCAGATCGATCAATTGCTTGAGCAATTCGGCCTCTTTGGCCAGATACGGGTGGTCGGCACTGCCGACATCGCTGACCCCCATCGGCCCGCCCAGGACGACCAGCACCCGCAGTTCATCCAGGTCAGTCGGCACCTCGTCGCCTTTATAGAGATGCCGTACCTCGGTGGGGATGCCAAAATCGCGAAAAACAGGAAGAATGCGTCCCGGACCTTCGTGAGGAACGTGCTGAAGAATGATCGCCTTGCTCATGGCGTGCGATGATCGGGGGATAGGCGTGGCAAATCAAGCGGAGTGGCGGGACAGTGGGCAGTGGGCAGGTGGCGGTGGGCAGTAGAAATGCCGTTATTTCACATTTCACACTTCACCCCTAGTCGCTTCGGCGGCCAGGATCGATCGGGGGCAGTCGGCGGGTTCGGCTTCGTCGCCGGGCTTGGCATCCGATGGGCAGCCGGTCGCACAGGCGGCGAAGTTGATGGACTGAAAATGCTCCAGAATCACCGGCCGCATCGCTTTGGTGATCATGCAGGCGTCGTTCTTCAAAAGCGGCTCAAACGGCGTGATCACCGCCAGCAACGTGATCGCCGCCGGTTCGCGGGTGATGCGATAGCCACCATCATCAAAGCCTTCGATGACCACCTCCGCCCGCACCAAATCCGCCAAGACCCGCCAGAGCATCTTTTCATCCACCTTGGCGGCCTCGATCAACTGAGCGATGTTGGCCTCTTCGTCACGCGCGTGCGCCTCACACAATCGGCTGATAATCGCGATGGCGGCGTGGGATTGGGGGTGGAGCGTGATCATGGTCGCTTAAGGTATCGATACCCATCTACCAGACTATCTTCACGCTGAACGCGACATACGGCGTGATGTCGGCGGTGTCTTTGCTCAGCTCGTTTTCGTCATCATCAAAAAACCGCACCTGACGCCACACCACCGCACCACCGGCCAGCGACATCGAGATATTGTCGCTCGGCGAATACGTCACCCCCACCGATACCGGCACCGATTCATCACTCAACACGCCTTCGGGCACGATCGCGGTATCGTTCAGACGAAATTGTCGAAACTCATATCGGCCATCCAAGAACACGGTCCACTGATTGTCCACCTCATACGCCAACTTCGCACTCAAACCATCGGCGGTCAGTGACAGGCGATCATTGATCGCCCAATCCAGCGTGATCAGCGGGACGAGCAGCAGATCGTCTTCCAACTGCGTGGTCACGCCCACGCCCGTGCCGATCCACATGCCATCGGAGATTTTGTAGTTGAAGCCGACGAACCCGCCATAGGTCAGTGAGTCGGCCACATCCGCGTCAGGCTCGCCGCCAAAGCTCAAGACCGCCCCGCCGTAGATGCCGAAGCGTTCGCTTAAGTAGCTCGCGACGGATGGCCGCAAATCGACGAAGATAAAGTCATCCGGAAAATCGGCGTCCGAATCGTAATTCGAGTATTCGAACACCCCGGCCAAACCGAAACTTAACGTTTCACTCACGTTCTTTCGCAACGACAGCGACGCACCCGATCGCAATACCGAAAACGCGTTGTCGTCATTCAGATCGCTCTCAAAGCTGTATCGCACATAAGGCGTGGCCGATGCGGTGAAATCGGGCAGATCCTCAGCTTGCGTCACGGCCGGGGCAAGTGCCAACGCCAAAATTGCGATATGCGTTTTTCTCATGGGGCGATTGTATGCCACCGGCGGGTGTTGCGCCTATGATATGCGACACATTTGAAGGAGATCGGTATGCCCAAATTAGCTCAAGAGAATAGTCGGACCTGGTCGCGTCGCGATTCGTTCAAACTCGCCGGAGTAGCTGGGCTGGTGGGAATGTTCGGTAGCGCCTCGCAGGCACAAACCGCCAAAGACGCACCCGTGCCAACAGTCCAAGGCGCGGGGTTTTACCGTCGTAAGATCGGCGAAATCGAAGTGATCCTCGTCAGCGATGGGTCGTTTCCGATGGTCCCGTCCGGCCTTTTCCCACAGGCCGGTGACGCGATCGAACCGGCCACCCAAAAGGCGTTTGTTTCGAGCAAGGGTGTCACCGGACACGTCAACACATTCGTCATCAAATCGGGCGGAAAGACGCTGCTGGTCGATACCGGCTGTGGCAACGCGTTTGGGCCTTCAACGGGAAAACTGATGGAAAATCTCACCCGCGCGGGGGTCGGCGTCGATTCGATCGATACCGTCCTGATCACCCACGCCCACGGCGACCACATCGGCGGGATAACGGGCGAAAAAGGCAGAGGCGTCTTCGCCAATGCCCGCCTCCTGATCACCGAGGCCGAGTGGAACTTCTGGCGAGCCGAAAAACCGGATATGTCCAAATCTTTGCTCCCTGAACAAGCGCGCCAGCAAATGATCACCAACGCTCAAAAAGCAACCAGACAAATCGCGGTCCTGAACGATGGCTTTGCCATGCCCGACCAGCCGATCATTCCCGGCGTAACCATCGAACTCGCCCCCGGCCACACGCCCGGCCACGCCATCGTCCGCATCGAATCCGGAAACGAATCGATGCTCTACATCACCGATGCGATGCATATGCCCGCGTTGCAATTGGCGAACCCGGATTGGAAAGTCGCATTCGATGCCGACCCCGTCCAGGCCGCCGATACGCGGAAGAAACTGCTCGATCGGTGTGTGGCCGACCGGGTGCTGATCTCCGGATCGCACGTCCCATTCCCCGGCTTCGGCCATATCGACAAGGTCGCCGATCACTACGCGTGGGTGCCGATTGTGTGGCAGTGGTGAGGTTCACGGGCAATCGGTAAAGGTCGTATGTAAAGCGGATTTTGCTTGCGTCGCCCGCGTTTTGCACTTAATTTTCTGGAGATTGGTCGAAACCGCCCCGAGCGGGATAACGTAGAATGGTTTGGGAAAAAGAGATGCTCACCGCCGACACGATTGTCATTTACGAATGTCCAGAGGATCACGTCTGGATCGCCAATAGTCTGCGCACCGATCAGATCGGCACCGGCGACGGAATCGTCGATGCGCTGGCCGACTGCATCAGTGCGATCAAGCAGGTGTGCGAACTGGCCAAAACCGACAAATCCGTCTCCATTCTGCATGAGGCACCTGAAGCGATTCAGAAGATGGCGATCGGGTCCCAAAAGCTGCCGCACGAAATGTACGAAGTCGCCTATCGTCGCGTACACAACCAGTGGCCGGAGAATCTGTCGGTCGAACTGACTCCATCCGGCGACGTCAAGACCTTGAGCATCGACATCAAACCCGACGAACTGGTGTCTGCGTGAGTCGCCCCGCCATCAAGTGGGGCGAGTTGGAACGTTTGCTGCTTCGCCTGGGTTTCACCATCACCCCCACTGGTGGCGACAAAATGATCCGTCCTCCCAAGCACATGAACTCCGGATTCGTCATGCGCATTGGCCACACCTCGACCAGCAAACCCGGCAGCCATGTCTTGGTCTGCTATTTGAGCAAAATCAAGAACCGCTGGGGTATCGACGTCTGGGACGAACTGGGTAAGTAACCGGTCCGATGACGGCCGGCTTAGCGCGACTGAGACTTGGATTGGAGAATGACTATGACGAGAACGATCCCATCATTTCTGGCTGCTCTTATTTTCTTCGCCGCGACATTTGCCAATGCCGATGACAACGCCGCCAAAGCGCTGGCGAAACAGATTGGCGAGGCACACCAGAAGACAACGCTGGCGTCCAAGCGTGCGATCCAGTCTGACATCACCCTGGATTTCGGTGGCAAACGGATGCTTGATGCTGTCCTAACTTTCAGCACGGATGGCGGGCGGTCGCGGATCGAACCCAAATCCGGCGGCGTCATGGTTTTCGATGGGAAAAGCGCGTGGGTCGCGCCCGACACCAAGAACGCCGGGCCGCCGCCGCGGTTTCATCTGCTCACCTGGCCTTACTTTGCACTCGCCGCAACCAAGCTGATGGATGGCGGGACCATCCACAGCGACGCCAAGTCGCTGAAACTCAACGGCCAGGATTACGACACGTTCAAGCTCACATTCGCTGCTGGCACGGGAGATGCGCCCAAGGACTGGTATGTCGTCTATGCCGATCCCAAAACGCATGTTCTCAAGGCGTTGGGTTACATCGTGACCTACGGCCAGTCGATCGAAGAAGCCGAAAAAGCGCCGCACGCGATCGTCTATGACGACTACAAGACCATCGACGGCGTCCCGATCGCCACCACATGGTCATTCTACAACTGGAACGCCAAAGACGGACTCGTCGGTGACCCGATCGGCAAAGCGACGCTGAGCAACATCCGTTTTATCACTCCGGATGACAACACGTTCGCCAAACCGGCGAACGCAACCGAAGACGCACTCCCGCCGAGCAAGTGATCAGGTCGGTCAATCGCGAGATCACGCTTTGGCGGGTAGTGCTGCCAAATACGCGCCGGCGACGATCAGGCTCACCCCGATCCAGTTGATCGGACGGGTGGGCTCACGAAAAATCAGGACCGCCAGGATCACTGCAAAGGGCATGGAGAGTTTGTCGATTGGCGCGACCTTGGAGACTTCGCCGAGTTGGATTGCTTTGAAATAGAACAGCCACGACACCGCACCGGCGATCCCCGACAGCACGATCGCCAGCAGTGCCTTGCCCCCCACCGTTTCCAGCTTCGGCCACAGCCGCATGACGGTGCAGACGCCGAGCAGAAAGCCGGTCATCACGACGCTACGCACGGCAGTGGCAAGGTTCGAGTCGATTCCTTTCATCCCAAGCTTGCCAAAAATCCCCACCGTCGACGCCGCCAGCGCCGAAAGCAACGCGTACACCAGCCATCGATAGTCGTTCATGGTCCGAACATCGTACCGATTGAACCCCCTTGAATGCCAGATAACGGGTCTGCCGCAACCGGCGGCTGATTATGGACGATGACGATTCTACGGTTCTATCGCAGCCGCTTCGCACCATCCAGAAGCAGGCGTTCGGTATCGGACCAGCCGATGCAGGCATCGGTGATCGATACGCCGTATTTAAGTTGGGATAGATCGTCGCCGACGTCCTGACGGCCCTCGTTGAGGTTGCTTTCGATCATCACCCCAACGATCGGCGATTTGTCACGCGAAACGCGCTTCTGATCGATCAGGCTGTCCCAGACGACGCACTGATTTTCATGTTTCTTGCTGCTGTTGGCGTGCGAGCAATCGACCATCAATTTGTCGGACAGCTTGGCGCTTTGCAGCAGCGATGCGGCACTGGCGACGTTTTCGGGGTCGTAGTTGGGTCGGGCTGATCCGCCGCGCAGGATGATGTGTCCGTCGTGGTTGCCGCGGGTTTGGACGATGCAGGTCAGGCCGTTTTCGTCGATGCCGAGGAAATGGTGCCCGCCGCGAGCGGCTTTCATGGCGTCGATCGCGATCTGCACGCTGCCGTCGGTGCTGTTCTTGAAACCGACCGGCATCGACAATCCGCTGGCCATTTGCCGATGCGTCTGGCTTTCGGTTGTCCGCGCCCCGATGGCGGCCCAGACGATCAGATCATCGATGTACTGCGG
Source organism: Phycisphaerae bacterium (assembly GCA_041740275.1). Lineage (GTDB taxonomy): Bacteria > Planctomycetota > Phycisphaerae > Tepidisphaerales > Tepidisphaeraceae > BPJO01. Next base: position 2,985 of record JBGSMH010000006.1, on the reverse strand, counting down.
GATGATCGGATCAAGCAGTTCGGTGGCGCAGGGCAAACCCAGTTCGTGGATATCCAGCAGCAGTTTTCGGCCCAGCCGCAGCCCGTGATTCATGTCAAACGTGCCATCGAGGTGCGGATCGTTGATCAAACCCTTCCAGCCGAGCGTGGTGCGGGGTTTTTCAAAATAGACCCGCATGACGATAAACAACTGATCAGCGACCAGATCGCGCAGCACCGCCAGTTTGCGGGCATAATCCAGTGCCGCGACCGGATCATGCACGCTGCACGGCCCGATGACGACCAACAGTCGTGGGTCCTGCCCGCGCAGGATGCGCCGGATCGTTTCGCGGCCTTGGATGACGGTGCGGGTGATCGCGTCGGTCTTGGGCAATTCCTGATCGAGTTGCTTTGGCGTGACGATCGGCCGGGTCGATGCGACGTTGATGTTTTGCGTCGGTGCCAACGTCGCAGAATCGACGGGCGGCTGGAGAGTGGAAGGGTTTGGGGTCGATGTCATGGTTCGTTTCGTCGCGATTGGTTAACCCCGCCAGTGCGAGGGGAACGCAAAATCGTAACAAAAACCCCCGCCCAACGCACGCGCAGCGGGATTCGGATAGTGCCATGTCAAAATCTTCCAAGGTTAGCCGCGACACGCAGTGGAGCGCGAATCCCAGGATCGCTCCCAAACGCGCAACAGGCAAAATGAGAAATCGAAGAAAAATTGATGCGATTTTCAGGCATTTTTGGTTGCGTGTTGCGCGCCAGAACTGTTCTGGCGCGCAACAGGGGTGTAAGTATGGAGGGGAGGTCTATCGCTGGTTCCGGGCTGCTTCGTGTCAAAATACCGCGGGGCGTCGCTCTCTCACAAGTTAATAAGGAAGGCCCAATCTCCGGCCGGAAAGGTAGGAGTTGCAACAGTTGCACGCTGGCGCGCAACACTTTGGAGGGTCAAAATCGATAAGTCCTGTATTAAAAAGTAGTTATGATTTTCACGTGGACGAAAGTCGATGCAACAAATGCAACAAGTTAAAACGCGTGCGTTGGTGCAGCGGGCCCGAGCTAAGTTTCTGAATGACCAAGAGCCCTGCTCCCAGCGTTGGAACCCCTGCTCCGCTGGCTATTTCTTTCGCGCCAGCGGCTTGCTGATCAGGATTTTCAGCTTCGACTTCGGGCCGACCGGCTTCTTGGCCAGGATGTCTTGCTCCGTGAAGCGAGCCATCAGGATTTCGCCGTCGGTCGCGCGGTTCCTGTCGTATGAGATGTAGATCTTGCCGTCGGGCGCTTGAATGCCGTCGGGATAGGAGATGCCCGGGCGCTCGTCGATCACGAGGCCGCCGTCCCACGACTTGCCGTCATCGACCGAGAGCCAGGCGCTGAGTTGCACGCGGCCTGCGTGCGAATCGATTTTGTCGCCGTGCTTTACCAACAGCAGTTTGCCGGAAGCGAGGCGGCGAACATGGAACCGGGCGTTGGGTTGGCGGATGCCGTCGGGTTCGGTCGGCTCAGCCCAGGTTCGGCCGCCATTGATGGAGGTGGTTTGGATGATTCCATTGTTCGTGCGACCGAGCATCCAGAGCGAGCCGTCGTTGCGTTCGACGAGCATGTGCTCGTGCCAATCGGGATCCGGAAACCTGGCCGCGCCGCGTCGCTCCCAGGTCGCTCCTTTGTCAGTCGAGGCGAACACGTTGGCGCCGCGGAGCGGATCAAGCTCTTTGAACGCGTCTTTGAACGGCCCGCAGCCGGGTCGCTGATCAAGCGACAACGGCAATAGCCATTCGCCGCTCTTGAGTACGATCGGCTTGTTGAGCATCACGCCGTGCCAGATGCGTCGCGGCGCGGACCACGCGGGCTGGTCGGCATCGGGGTTCTCGCAAATCGAGGCCCAAACGCCGTTACGGCCGTCGTGCATCCCCATCGCTTGGTCGAAGAAGAGCCAGAGCCGACCGAGCGGATCGGTCCAAAGATTGCCGACCAGCACGCTCCGATCCATCGGCAGGTTCTGAGAATGTGCGTCGATGACGAGCCGCGGCTTTGACCAGGTCTCGCCGTCATCGTCGCTCGTCGCCAATACGAAGTGTGCCTTTGGGCTATCCCCGCCCGCGACCCAGCAGGCCCACAGCCGGCCTTTCGGAGTGCGTTCGATGCCGATCGTCATGCCGTAGTCAAGTTTGTCGTAATCGTAGGCGGGCAAAGGAGCGACGTTCATCGTCGGCGGGATCAGTGCGAAATCGGCGACGCACCTCAGGACATCAAGTTCGTATTGACGGGAATATTGCTTCTCCAGCGGTTCGTCGCCCGCCGCCGCGTCCCGCGCTTCGGCCAACGCCCGGACTAGACGGTCGCCGACGGCTCCCGATGAATGTTTGGTGGCCGACGTGGGTTTCCCTGATCGGTCTGACTTCATCGTTTGCTCCGTCGGTTAACGGTTCGTTCGATTTGAGACAAGCGAGGGGAAATGGTCCTCAGCCAATCCTGCGCCGGAGAACACGGTTATACCGGCGAAAGTGAGGCAAAGCGAATGGGCGATGAGGGATTCGAACCCCCGACTCCCTCGGTGTAAACGAGGTACTCTAGCCGCTGAGTTAATCGCCCTTGATTTTCGGACCAATATAGCAGATCAATGCACGGATGCGAATCGTGCGATTTCTATCCGGCGGCAAGGTCTTTATGGGACGGTGGGTCGATGAACAATCGGCGATGCTGATCGAAGGTGATCTGTTCGGCAAACATCGCTTCACCGATACCACCCAACCGATCGAACGGCTGCTCACGCCGATCGTGCCGACAGATATTCTGTGCATCGGTGTGAACTATCGAAAACACGCCGAGGAAACCGGGTCGGCGATCCCGCAGAACCCAATGCTCTTCATCAAATCGTCCAATACGCTCAGCGATCCGGGCGGAGCGATCGTGCTGCCGAAGAATAGTGCGATGGTCGATTATGAGGCCGAACTGTGCGTGGTGATCGGCAAGACCGCCAGGCATGTCCGGGAAGAAGACGCGC
>JBGSMH010000005.1:0-4542 GCA_041740275.1 Phycisphaerae bacterium | reverse complement strand
CTGGGTATCGCGTTTCAGATTCAGGACGACATCCTCGATCTGATCGGCGACGCGCGGGAGGTCGGCAAGACCCTGGGCATCGACGTCGAAAAACGCAAACTGACCCTGCCGATCATCCATTTCCTTCGCACCGCGCCGCTTGAGCATCGCGATCTGTGCCGTTCGTTGTTGCAGGAACGCAACGCCGTCGAGCGGATTCGCAATCTGATCGTGCCCAGCGATTCGATCGCCTACGCACGGGATCGGGCCCATCGGCTGGTCGAGCGGGCGCGGCAAAGTATCGCGGATTTGCCCGAAAGTGACACCAAATACACGCTTTTGACGATGGCGGATTATGTGGTCGAGCGATCGCGCTAGCGACCTACGCTTGTCGGGCTTTTTTGGGATACAATCCTGATATGGCCACCGACGACCGACCCTTTTCCCTTAATGATCTGCGCAAAGCCCGCACCAGCGGCGAACGCTTTGCGATGCTCACCTGCTACGACTACACGACCGCCCGTCACCTCGACGACGCGGGTGTGCCGATCCTGCTAGTCGGAGATTCGGCCGCCAATGTCATCCTCGGGCATGACAGCACCCTGCCCGTCTCGCTGAATCTGATGATCGAACTGACGGCGGCGGTCAAACGGGGGGCAAAACGGGCGATGGTGATGGGCGACATGCCGTTTGGCTCGTATCAGGAAAGTACCGCCCAAGGCGTGCGAAACGTGGTGCGGATGATCAAGGAATCGCACTGCGATTGCGTGAAAATCGAAGCGTCAGACTCGAACGTGGGCATGATCTCCCGCCTGGCAGACGCCGGGGTGGCGATCGTGGCACATATCGGATTGCGTCCTCAAGCGGTGGGGTTGATGGGCGGATATAAGTTTCAAGGTCGCACCGCCGAAGAAGGCTGGGATATCGTACAAACGGCCGACGATCTCTATCATGCCGGGGCGGCGGCGATCCTGCTGGAAGCCGTTCCCGATGTCGTCAGTGCAAGAGTTGTGCAGGAAATCGACATCCCGGTCATTGGCTGCGGTGCGGGCCCGTCCTGTCACGCCCACGTGGTGGTTTTGCAGGATTTACTGGGCTTAACGCCGTTTATGCCAAAATTCGTTCCGGACATCCCCCCCACGTCGATCGCCGAGACGGCGCGCAGGTTTATCACACTGATCCGCGAAGGTGCCTATCCTAGTGAGTCGCATCAATACATGATGTCGGCCGAGGAACGCGAGCGCTTCGAGGCCGGTGAAACGGAATGGATCAACTTTTAGTTTCTGTGCTCAGGAGAAAAACACCATGAAACCAGTAAAGCGAATGTTGACGATGGCAGTGATTGGCGTGTCGAGCGTGCTGGCATTTAATGTCGGCTCGTCACTGGTCAAGGATGTTCAATTCGCCCGTGCCGAAGAAAAAGTGGAGATGGCGCGCGGTCAGCTTGAAACACTGCATGACCTGTCGTCGGCGTTCAAAAAGGTCAACAAGGCAATGGAAAACTCGGTCGTGCAGGTGCGCGTCGAGAAAAAGGCGGTCGCCGGTGGTCAGTTTCCGAACTTTGACGATGACATCATGCGCCGGTTCTTCGATCGCGACGGCAACGGCGAGCCCGAAATGCCCGACCGCGATTTTACGCCCCAGGCATCCGGTTCGGGCGTGATCATGGATTTTGCCAATGGCGAAGGGTTTATCGTCACCAACAACCACGTCGTCGCCGATGCGGCCAAAGTAAGCGTCGTACTCAACGACGGACGCCAGATCGAAGACGCGACAGTGGTCGGCACCGATCCCAAGACCGACGTCGCGGTGCTGAAGATCAAGGCCGACCGACTCATCCCCGCCAAATGGGGCGATAGCGACACCCTCGAAAAAGGCGACCTGATCGTCGCCTTCGGTTCGCCGTTTGGGTACGTCGGCTCGATGAGCCACGGCATCGTCTCGGCGCTGAACCGACAGGCCGGCGTGATCAGCTCCAGTTTCGCATACGAAAACTTCATTCAGGTCGATGCACCGATCAACCCGGGTAATTCGGGCGGTCCCTTGGTGGATCTGAAAGGGCAGGTCGTCGGCATCAACACCGCCATCGCGACCCGTTCGGGCACGTTCTCAGGCATCGGTTTTGCCATCCCGTCCAATCAGGCCAAGAGCGTCTACGATTCCCTCCGCGCCAACGGCAAAGTGGTACGCGGGTATCTGGGCGTACAGATCGCGGATGTCACCAACGCGGCGGCGGAGATCAAGACCGATCTGGAGACCCTCGGTTTCAAAGGCGACAGCGGCGTCCTGGTCCGGCAAGTCATGCGCGGCGGCCCGGCGTTTAAGGCGCTTCAGCCCGGCGACGTCATCACCGAAATCGACGGCAAACCCGTCAAGTCGATGACAGAGCTTCGCAACCGTATCGCGTTGACCAAGCCCGGCCAGGAAGTGAAATTGACCGTCTGGCGCGATCGCAAGACCGAAACCGTTGGCGTCAAATTGGAGGAACAGCCTGAGGATCAAACCCTCGTCGCATCGGCACCCGACGCTCCGGCCCGATCCGGGATCGGCGTGACGCTCACCACCCCCACCGCCGCCGAACTCAAGGCCGCAGGGTTGTCTGAAGATGCCACCGGGGCTTTGGTCAGGCAGGTGATGCCCAACTCCCCCGCCGCCCGCGTCGGCATCCGTCCGGGCGACCTGATCACCCGCATCGGCGATACCCAGATCAAATCCGCCGACGACGCCAAAGCGGCGCTGAAGGACCTGGACCTGACCAAAGGCGTCCGCGTCGATCTGCTCAATCGCGAAGGCGAAAAGATGGTCACCCTTCGTCGTCCGTCGCGATAGGTTTGAAGTAGCGTACCTCCATTCAGCACCAACGCCCGCCAGATCATTCTGGCGGGCGTTGGTCTATTTTCCGGACCCCCTTGCCAGATCATCGCCCACACTTAATCTCTTGGCATGGCTTCAGTCTGGATCAACGGCGAATATATCGACGAATCAACCGCCTCGGTCTCGGCGCGCGACACAGGCCTGCTGCACGGGATCGGCGTCTTCACCACCATGCGCGCCCGCGACGGGCAGGTCATCCGACTCTCAGCCCATCTCAAACGCCTTCGCGAATCCTGCGACACACTCGCCATCCCCGTGCTTTACAAAGATGAGGAGTTGTCCGAAACGATCGATCAACTGCTGGCCGTCAATGGATTGACCGACGCTCGTTTGCGGGTGACCATCACGCGCGGCACAACCCTTCACGATCCGCTGCACGGCCCACACGCGCATCCGACGGCTGTTCTGATGGCCAGCCCGTTCGATCCCTATCCGCAGGAATACTACGACAATGGCATGACCGTGACCGTGCTTGATCAGTACAAACTCAACCCCTACGACATCCAGGCCGGGCACAAGACGCTGGATTATTTCTCGCGCCTGACCGCACTCCGCCAAGCCACCCGCTGCGGTGCGGGCGAGGCGCTTTGGTTCAACGTCCACAACTATCTTCAGAGCGGATCGATCAGCAATGTCTTTATCGTTGACCCATCCGGATCGCTTCTGACCCCGCCGACCAATGAAGAACTGCGCGATGACAAGGTGAAGTCGGCGACCGCGTATCCGAGGAGCAACGTCTTGCCGGGCACGACGCGCGGTGCGGTGATCGACGCGGCTAATCAGGCGGGGATCGCGGTGCGATTGCAGACGGTCACGATCTCTGATTTGCTCGAAGCCTCAGAAGTCTTTTTGACCAACAGCATGATGGGCGTCATGCCGGTGACACGGGTCGAGCAGAAGCCGATCGGGACAGGCGCGCCCGGCTTGGTGACGAAAAGGATTGCGGGCCTGATCGACGTGTGATCAGGTCGAAACCTCTTCGGTTGCCGCCCCGGCCGATACGGTATCGACATGGGTTTCGACCTTGACTGCATGATCTTCTGGCTGCACGCCGTCACCCATGTGTCGGGCGGTCACTTGTGCGACCTCCGCCCCAACCAGCAAAATGACCGCTGAATAATAGACCCACACCAACAGCGCGACGAACGACCCGATCGCCGCCCCGTAGCTGTTCTCGTAGCTTCCGCGGCCGAGATACATCCCCAATCCGAACTTGCCGAGCATGAACAGCACCGCTGCTACGCCCGCGCCCAACCAGACCGATTTCCATCCCAGTTTTGCATCCGGAACATAGCGAAACAGTGCCGAAAACAGAGCGAAGAACAGGATCAGTGACAGCACAATATTGGCGATCTCCATCACCCACCCGCTGGCGGCACCGGTGACGCGCAAAAAGCCCTGAATCGTGGTGCTCAGGACCAGCGAGACCAGCAACAGAAACAGGATCGACAAGAGCATCCCGAATGACAGGAAGCGTTTCTTGATGTACTGCCAGATGCCGTTGCCGTTGGGGCGGGCTTCGACAGACCAGATCTTATTCAAAGCCGATTGCAGTTGGGCGAAAACACCGGTGGCGGAGAAGAGGACGATCCCGATGCTGATCAACCCCGCGATGGTCATGGAGGTTTCGGCCTGTTGCGCCGCCGGGTCGAGCAGTCGCTGGATCGGTGCCGCCGCCTGTTGACCGAT
>JBGSMH010000004.1:0-3330 GCA_041740275.1 Phycisphaerae bacterium | reverse complement strand
TGAGGGCATGAAGTTACTGGATAAGGTTCGAGTGCTTGCGATGAAGACGCCGACCCAGCCTTCGCCGGGATATCTCAAGACATTGCGTGCCGCGATGGGGGTGACACAGGCCGACTTCGCCAAACGCCTTGGTTACAGCTTAATCAGCGTGAAAAAGTGGGAGACCGGCACGGCCCGACCGGGACAGGGAGCGGTGAAGAAGATCCAGAAGTTGGTCGAACGCTGCAGCCGAGCAGGTTTGCGGATAAGCGCCTAAGGCCGGAACGTAGGGGACCGATCACGCCACTCCGCAACCGCAAACTTGACGCAACCGATCCGTCGATCTACACCTTTGACTATGCCCGATTCACGACTTGCCTCCGCCATCCGCGTCGCCAAATCCACGCACGGCATCGCGCTGATGCCATTTATCGCGGCGGGGTATCCGGATCTGGCGACGTCGCTGAAACTTATCCCCGCACTCGCCCGAGCCGGGGCGGCGGCGATTGAGGTGGGGTTTCCGTTCTCCGATCCGATCGCCGACGGGCCGACCATTCAGGAGGCGTTTACAGTCGCTTTGGCGCGAAAATTGAAGGTGGATGACATCTTTGCGGGCTTTGAATCGATCAAGGGTCAGACCGCCGTTCCGCTGGTGGCGATGGTGAGTTATTCGATCGTTTTCCGGTTTGGCGTTCAGGCGTTTGTCGAGCGGGCGAAACAGTCGGGCTTTACCGGCATTCTGATCCCCGATCTGCCCCCGCCGGAGGGGGATGCAATTTGTAAGCAGATTCAGGACGGCGGATTGGAAACGGTGCTATTGGTGAGTCCGAGCACGCCCGAATCGCGCCGGGAGCGGATCGTAAGTCTTTGCAGCGGCTTTGTTTACTATCTTTCGCTGGCCGGTACGACCGGCGAGCGCGACACGCTCCCTGCGGGAATCGAAACTAACGTCACCGCGATCAAGAAATTGACCGATGTGCCGGTCTGTGTGGGGTTTGGCGTGGGCAAACGGGCGCACCTGGATCAGCTTGCCAAAGTCGCCGACGGGGCGATCGTGGGGTCGGCGTTGGTGAAGCGAATCAAGGAAAACCCGTCCGATCCGGTCGCCGCCGTTGAGAAATTCGCGCGGGAACTGCTGACCAAAGCTTGATCGAGGCCGATGCCTTAATCACGCCGCGTGTTATCCTTTACCCGCGCCGAATTTCACGTCCATCCAAACCGCCAGCGCCAGAACCGTGCCGCGGGCGATGTATTTGATCTCCGGGCTGATCGCCATCAGGGTCATGCCATTGAGCAGGCTGGCCATGATCAGCGAGCCAAAGATAACGCCCAGAACGGTGCCTCTGCCGCCCTTAAGACTGGTCCCGCCGATCACGCAGGCGGCGATCGCGTCGAGTTCCAGCAATGCGCCGATCGTGGTGGTCGATGCCCCGGCGTACGCGGTTTGCATGAATCCGCCCAATGCGACCAGAAATCCCATGATACCAAAGGCACCGATGACGACCCGGTTGACCGGAACGCCCGAGATCAACGCCGCCTCTTCGTTCCCGCCGATCGCATAGACGTATCGGCCAAACCGCAGGTGGTTGGTGATCAGCCAGATCGCCCACGCGACAACGCCCAAAATGACGGCTGAGAGCGGGATGCCGCGGTATTGGTTGCAGATCAAAACGAATAGCAGCAGTCCCTGCGACCAGAGGATCAGCTTGGTGATCGTCATCTGCATGGAATCGACGCTCAGTTGAAACCGCAGACGGCGTTGGCGTGAGCGGAGCGTGCTCCAGGCGATCGCCAGCCAGATGAGCGCGATCAATGCGAAACTGCCCATTGGCGGGACAAACCATGTGGTCAACAGCGATGCCATATTCGATGCGTCGCCGACGCGAATGGGGATCGTTTTGTTTCCGATCGTGCTCCAGTGCAGCCCGCGGAAGACCATCAGCCCCGCCAGCGTGATGATGAATGCCGGTATCCGCTGGCGCACGATCAGCGCGCCCATCGCCAGCCACACGACGACCGCGATGATCGTCGCCACCGCCATCGCCGCCGGTGCGGGCCAGTTATGTTCAAAAATCAGGACGGCGATAATCCCCCCGAACAACCCCACCCCGCTGCCGATTGACAGGTCAATATGTCCTAACACGATTACCAGCAACATGCCCAGCGACAGGACTGCGGTAATGGATAGCTCGACGGTCAGGTTGGACAGGTTTCGCGGGCTGAGAAACGCCGGGTCGGCGATCGCGAAAAACCCGCAAATCGCCACCAGCGCGATCGCCATGGAAAAGTTGCGCATGGTGCTGGCGTTACGGATCGCGGGCGTCGCTGGGGTGACCGGTTCAGTGGTGACGGGTTCGGACGTGACAGGCGGTTGTGCGGGGGATGGCGTGCTCATGCGTTGGTTTTCCCTTCGTGATTCTGCCCCAAGGCGGCCGACAGCAGTTTTTCGGGTGTGGCGTCGTTTCTCGTGAACGCCCCGCCGATCGTGCCAGCATGCAGCATCAATATTCGGTCGCTCATCCCCATCAACTCTGGCAATTCACTGCTGACGAGAATGACCGCCTGTCCGGCATCGGTAAGCCGATTGATCAACTCATACACCTCAAGCTTGGCACCAACGTCGATGCCACGTGTCGGCTCATCGAGAAAAACGACGCGCGGGTGCGTCATCAGTGCCTTGCCAAGAACGACTTTCTGCTGATTTCCGCCGGACAATTTGCCGACAGTGGCTTCCATGTTGGGGGCTTTGACCCGCAGCGAGGCGAACATCTCCTGATTGCGGGTCTGCTCGCTGGCAAAATCGACCAATCCCAATCGGCTGACTTTTTCAAGGCTCGACAGCGAAAGGTTGAAGCCGATCGATTGATCCAGCACTAAGCCGTATCGTTTGCGATCCTCACTGACCAAGACCATCCCACTGGCGATGGCGCGATCGGGTTTCATCTGAACGATGTCTTTGCCGGACAGACTGACCGTGCCCGATGTTCGCGTGCCATATGCGCCGAACAGGTGCATCAACAGTTCCGTGCGTCCCGCGCCCATCAACCCGCCGAGCCCCAGCACTTCGCCGGCGCGGACATCCAGATTGATATTTTGCAGGCTGATCCCGCCGACCGGACCCATGACCGACAGCCCGCGCACGCTGAGCATCGACTCGCCCGCTTCGGACTGCCGACGCGGAAACAGATCGGTAATCTCCCGGCCAACCATGTGGCGGATGATCTCGGCTTTGCTCACCTCATGCTGGGCATTGGAAAGGGTCGTGATGCTCTGCCCATCCCGCAGGATCGTGATCCGGTCGGCGCTCGCCAGCACTTCCTCCAGCTTGTGAGAAATGTAGATGCAACTGAC
>JBGSMH010000003.1:0-4056 GCA_041740275.1 Phycisphaerae bacterium | reverse complement strand
CCAAGCTGGCGGCGATCAAGACAGATACACCACCGAGCGTGACTCCTGCGCCGATCCGGGTGGCGGTCCCCACCGTCGCAGCCCCTGCGGGCAACACCACGCCCCCGACCACCGCACCTGTCGCGTCCCAACCCACGCCAACCCAACCGCCCGTCACCTTCAGCGGAGACGCCAAGCAGTTGATCGAACAGGCCGACGCCAAACGCAAATCCGAAGACCTACTCGAAGCCCGCAAACTCCTTGTCGCCGCGATCGACACGGGAAAATTGTCCGAGGCCGAGCACGACGACGTGCTGCGTCGGCTCAGCCAGATTAACGATGTCGTGGTCTTCTCGCCCAAGAAGTTCATCACCGATGAAAACGCATCGCTCTACAAAGTCCAGCCCGGCGACCTGATGCAGAAGATCGCCGCCAAGTACGATACGACGTGGCAATTTATCGGCAGGCTCAACGGCATCACCGACCCGCGCAAATTGCAGGTGGGCAAAACGCTCAAGATCATCAAAGGCCCGCTGCACGCCAAGGTGGACAAATCCGATTTCACGCTCGATGTCTATATTGGCAAACCCGCTGCGCCCGGCGCGATCTTCCTAAAGCGTTTCCGCGTCGGTCTGGGCGAACACGATTCGACGCCCACCGGCGAATGGTTGGTCGATACCAAGCTGGAAAACCCGCGCTACTACAGCCCGCGCCCCGATGGCCCGCGCGTGATCGAACCCGATGACCCGGCCAACCCGCTGGGCGAACGCTGGATCGCTCTGATCGGCCAAACCGGACAGGCCGTCGGCAAAACTTCCTACGGCATCCACGGCACGATCGAACCCGATTCCATCGGCAAGAAAAAATCCATGGGCTGCATCCGTCTGCTCAACGAGGATGTCGAACTCGTCTACGACATGCTCATCCCCGGCAAGAGCACGGTGACGGTGGTGGATTGAGTTCGAAAGCGGCGCAGTGGCCCCTTCGCCCGAGCCGGTCTGCGTTCCTTCCCGGCATCATTGCATCGTGACGCGGGTTTTATAGACTACTGACGTGACTGATTCGCTTCCCCTGCTGGCCGAACTTGCATCGAACCCGCGTGTCGCGTGGGCACCGGTGGTATTGATGATTTTTGTGGGACTCGGCTTCGCCGCCACCACGGTTGCGATGTCGCTGTTGATCGGCCCGTCGCGCACGGGTCCGGGCAAGTCAACACCCTACGAATCGGGCATGAACCCCATCGGCGACACGCGAAGGCGCTTTAACGTCCGTTTCTACATCGTCGCAATGATCTATCTGGTCTTCGACGTCGGCATCGTCTTTCTCTTTCCCTGGGCCAGTCTGCTGGCCTGGTACACCGCCAACACCGATCAGGGCATGATCCTGCTGATCCAGATGACTGTCTTTGTCTCGATCCTGATGGTCGCCTACGCGTATGCGTGGGGAAAAGGCGTGTTTCGGTGGGACTGATTGGTGAGATTTTTGATTTCGGATTGCAGATTTTTGATTTGAGATTCCAGATTTGAGATTTCACACTCGACATTTCACATTCCAAACTTTTTCCCTTGTTTCGCAACATTGCTGTGACGCGCCGTTCCGGCCGGCATAGGTTCACTATCTTAACGCCTGCCTGCGTCAATTTGCCTCATTTTCGCCGTGCATTCGCGTGGATCGGGTGAATGTTTATCGTATGACGCACACCCTTTACCCCCGGAAGACAACACGGAAAAATCATCGCTCAGGCTACACGCTCACCATGGGGCTGATCCTGATCATCGCACTGACGGCGATGGCGTCGTTGGCGGTGGATTTTGGTCGGGTGCAGTTGGCCAAGAGCGCGCTTCGCGATGCTGCGGATGCGGCGTCTCGTCATGCGGCCAGCAACCTGATCAAAGGCGTAAACGCGACGCTTAATGCCGCGGTTGATGCCGCCGACGATAACAAGGTCGATGGGCAGGCATTGTTGCTCAATCGCAATGAAGATATCGAACTAGGTCTATGGAATAGCAGCACCAAGACCTTCACGAAACTCAGCGGCAGTCAGCGTAGCAGCGCCAACGCCGTCCGCGTGATCGCCCGGCGAACCGAAGCACGCGGCAATGCCATCCCGACCGTGTTTGCGGCGATCATCGGGAAACACTCACAGGATATCACGGTTGAATCGATCAGCATGCGGGTCGCACCCGTGACCACGACCTACGACATCCCCGCCACCGCCAGCCCGTATCTGGCCGGCATGCCCAACGGCACGATGTCCAGCCCCAACAACCCCCACAACAGCCCCGACTATGCCCCCTATCAGTCGCCGGTGCAGGTGATGTTGCCCGTCAAACCCGGCACGCAGTTCACGTTCAACACCATCTCCGGCGGTGCCAACAACGATAAGCAGTGGACCGATCGTTACGAACCCGATGGCAATCTGAGCTGGATTACATCCAACGACACCGCCCAGGCGGGTGGCGAACTGGGCAAAAGTGATATGAAAGCCCCGATTAACGCACTGGTCGGCGTGTTCCTGACCGACAGCGACCCGCGCTACAGCGGCAATCTGCCTGAGAAGCTGGATTTTGAGACCGAAGCGTCGCGGAACTTCAGCAATCTGGCCCCCAAGATCGCACAGGTGTTCTTTATCGGCGACGGGCTGAAATCCGATGGGACCAGCCAGACTTTCACCGTCCCCGCCAACGCCACCCGCTTCTACCTGGCCAATTGGGACGGCTACGAGTGGAACAACAACGTCGGCATGCGAACCACCGCCGTCACCCGCCAGGGAAGCGTTGTGACCGTCAGGTAAGACGTACGATTCATGGCCCGTGATGGAAACGGGCAAGCAGAAAAAAATGGGAGTGCGTCCCTGCGTGCCCGGCGTGTGCCGGGCACGCTCCGTTTCATTAAACGCGATGGACCGGACCACGCGCGTTTTGTCCCCAGTCAATCCTGTGCGACAATCTGCCCAGAGACATGAAAGACGGCTTGCACATCGGCAGCGTGGGTGAACTGACGCGGGGCGTGACCGGCGAGCGAACCATCGCGCTGGGCGGCGGGCGGGCCACTGTGTTTTCAACGCCGGCGATGATCGATCTGATGGAGCACGCGGCGAGGGCGTGCGTAGCGACCTATCTCGACGAATCTGAAGAAACCGTCGGCGTGGACGTGAACGTGACGCATCTGGCGGCCACACCTATGGGCGCAACGGTGCGGGCGGTCGCGCGCGTCACCGGTATCAACGACCGGGTGATCGATTTTGACATCGAGGCATTCGACGAATCGGGTCAGATCGGCCGCGGTACGCACCGCCGAGCCGTTATCAACCTGGATCGCTTCGTACAGAAGCTGCGCCAGAAGGGAAACGTCATGTCGTTCATGCCGGTCAACGATCCGCAGATCACCCCCGATACCGGGCCGATGCCGACGTTCAGTACGATCTTAACATCGATCGAGTCGGGCGTGATGACCCTGACGCTGAATCGTCCGGATCGGCTTAATGCGATCAACCCCACCATGAGCGGCGAGCTGCGCGCACTTGTGGACTGGCTCGCGGGACACGAGGAACTCGTCCGTGTCGTGGTCGTCACCGGAGCAGGCAAGGGCTTCTGCGCCGGAGACGATCTCAAACGGATGCTCGAACACAGCATCGACGAAGCACAGCGATGGAACGTCAGTGAAGCGGAGTTGTTTCTGGCGATGCAGAAGCTCGCTCAACCGCTCGTCGCCAAGATCAACGGCGCGTGCTTCGGTGGCGGGATCGTGATCGCTTTGTCGTGCGATCTGCGAATCGCGGCGTCGTCGGTGCGATTCGGCATGCCGGAGGTGAACATGGGCTGGCCGCCGAGCTTTGCGATCCCGCTGCTTTCCAGCGCGGTGGGCAAGCCGCACGCGATCGAACTGTCCCTCAGAGGCCATACGATCGACGCGCGGGAAGCCGCGAGGATCGGCTTGGTGCATCGCGTCGTTCCATCGATGATGCTGGACCGAACCGTGTCGGGCATCGCCAGGGAGTTGCTGTCCAAACCGCCGCTCGCACTGCGCCAGACGCGTCGGTTGCTGCACGCGACGTTGCCCGACATCACGCCGTGG
>JBGSMH010000002.1:0-7767 GCA_041740275.1 Phycisphaerae bacterium | reverse complement strand
ATTACTTGGGGCGGTCAAGTATAGCTGGATAACCCGCCGATTATGAATCCCGCCCCGCGTTAAACGCAAAGACCTCGCGCGGGCGCTTTTCTGCACCGGTCTTTTCCTTCTTAAGACGCATTTCCGGATCGACGCGAAGTCACGAATCATCGCTGGCGACAAACCCGAGGCCGGTCGATAGAATTACCATTCCAGCGGCCGGTTCAGTTCAGCCAGACTTGATGCCCAGTGCGACCGACGCTGACCGTCCAACGCTGGCCTATCGGCGCACTCGGGATTAAGTCCTATTCGTTAGTGGGCACGGTGAAGGTCGCCTCCAATTTCATCATCGCTCTGAAAGCACTCGCCTGCGTGATCGCGTTGGCGATCAGCGTCTATCCGGGCGTCCTGAACGATCTGCTGTTCATCGGCATCCTTCTCTCATTCTGGGTCGTGCTAGTCGTGGCCATTGTCGGGTTGATCGTCGTTGTCGTCCTCGCGCGCAGAGGGAAATTCCGAGGGCTACGGATACCGTGGATGCGGGTCGCGGTTGTGTTCGCGGTCTTGTTCGGCACGTACGTCCTGCTGAAGTTCTACGTTCCGCGCCGCATTGCCTTCGCGGCATCCCGCGCCGCTTTTGAGCAGATGGTTCCGCAGGCAACGCCATCGGAATACCAAGGGACGCCGCTCAACCGACGCTTGGGCGTCTACAAGGTGGACGAGTACGCGGCCGACCCGCGCGGCGGCGTTTACTTCCGGGTGCATAGGGGCCGTGACGGCATCGGTCCCGACGTTATGTCTTACGGGTTCGCATACAAACCGAACCGTCAGGGCACGCCGTTCGGTGCCGCGCGCTATCGGGTGTTTCGGCTCGGCAACGACTGGTATTGGTTCCGCGCGTCGGACGATTCGTACTGAATGCCGCTCGGCGTGCCCACTGCCCCGCTTCTGTGCTGTACCGCAGCAGCGGAACATCTATTGTGGTACGAATGGTCGTCGGCGCGGCCGCGGCCAGGGATCGGCATTACGTTATGTGGCGGAGGTGCTTCAACATCGCGGCAGGGCTTTCGCTGATCCTCGGCATCGCAATTCTGATGCTGTGGATGCGCAGCTACATCTGCACTGACGAGATCACTTATCGAGGTCCGGTCTACGCCTTTCGCGTGCGATCAATTGATGGCTGGTTGTGCCTTATCGAATCCAGATATCTGATGTCGGTAGATCGTTGGGTGTACCTTTTCAACGCTCGAAGTGCCGGTGGTCTATTTGTGGATATGCCGGACCTTCAACTCAACGTCCCGTACTTCTCGTTGTTTGTCTGGTCGTCGGTCCTGCCGTTCGGGCGTTTTCTGATCCCCGAATTACGCCGACGAGAAATCGCACGGGGCTTTGAGGTAGGCCGCGCGGCCGCCAAATAACCCGCCGATGAAGTGGACCTGGCCACTTCTTGTGGTTCGAGAGGTAACGCCGGCTCGGCTACTGATCGGCATTACGCTATCCCTCCAGGCACGCACCATGAAATACGATGACCCATCCTGCCTGTGGCAAATCACCGCGACTAGTCCGCACGGGCATCACGGGCTAGAATGGCGTCGGGCAATAGGCGAAGGTCGCCGATCGCAATTAGCAAGTTTTTAACAAATCGGAAGAGTAAGCATGTCCACCGAAACCAAGTGTCCGTTTAATCATTCCGCCCCGCGTCCGCAGACCAACCGCGACTGGTGGCCGGAGCAGTTGAGGCTGGAAATATTGAATCAGCACTCGGAAAAGTCTGACCCGATGGGCAGGGATTTTGACTATGCCGAGGCATTCAAGTCCTTGGATTTGGCGGCGATCAAAAAAGACCTCGCGGCGTTGATGACCGACTCGCAAGAGTGGTGGCCGGCGGATTTCGGGCACTATGGACCGCTGTTTATTCGCATGGCGTGGCATAGCGCCGGAACCTATCGCATCGGCGACGGCCGAGGCGGCGCGGGCAGAGGCCAGCAGCGGTTCGCGCCGCTCAATAGCTGGCCGGACAATGTCAGCCTCGATAAGGCGCGTCGGTTGCTCTGGCCAATCAAACAGAAGTACGGTGCGAAGATCTCGTGGGCGGATCTGCTGATCCTCACCGGCAACGTCGCGCTAGAGACGATGGGATTCAAAACTTTTGGTTTTGCAGGCGGACGAGCCGACACGTGGGAACCGGATCAGGATGTCTACTGGGGTGCCGAAAACAAGTGGCTGGGCGGCGATGTCCGCTACGCGCACGGATCCGAAGGCGTCGAGAAGGATGGCGGCGTGTTGGTGTCGGATGACAATGCCGATGGTGACATGCACTCCCGCAAGTTGGAAAACCCGCTGGCAGCGGTGCAGATGGGTTTGATCTACGTCAATCCCGAAGGCCCGGACGGCAATCCCGACCCGCTCAAAGCCGCCTACGACATCCGCGATACCTTCGCACGCATGGCGATGAATGACGAAGAGACCGTCGCGCTGATCGCCGGTGGGCACACGTTTGGCAAGACCCACGGTGCCGGGCCGACGACGCATGTCGGGCCGGATATCGAGGCGTCTCCGATCGAGCAGCAAGGATTCGGCTGGCAAAACAGCCTCGGAACCGGCAAAGGTGCCGACACCATCACCAGCGGACTGGAAGTCACTTGGACCACCACGCCCACGCAGTGGAGCAATAACTACTTTGAAATCCTGTTTGGCTATGAATGGGAACTGACCAAAAGCCCCGCCGGGGCACATCAGTGGCAGCCCAGAGGCGGCGCGGGTGCTGGGACGGTGCCTCACGCGCACGACAATACCAAGCGAATCGCCCCGGCGATGCTGACGACCGATATCGCGCTGCGCGTCGATCCGATCTATGAAAAGATCTCGCGTCGATTCCTGGCAAACCCGGATCAGTTCGCCGACGCGTTTGCCCGTGCGTGGTTCAAGCTGACGCACCGCGACATGGGGCCGCGCTCGCGTTACCTCGGCCCGGAAGTCCCGGCAGAAGAACTGGTGTGGCAAGACCCGATCCCGGCGATCAATCACAAGTTGATCGACGAAAAAGACATCGCGTCGCTCAAGGCGCAGGTTCTGGCCTCGGGCTTATCGATCGCCCAACTCGTGGCGACCGCATGGGCGTCGGCGTCCACGTTCCGCGGATCGGACAAGCGCGGCGGTGCCAACGGTGCACGCATTCGACTGTCGCCTCAGAAGGATTGGCAGGCGAATCAACCGGCTCAACTGGGGAAGGTGTTGAAGGTGCTGGAGAAGATTCAAGGCGACTTCAATGCTGCGGCTTCTGAAGGAAAGAAAGTATCGTTGGCGGACCTGATCGTGCTGGCCGGTTGTGCCGCAGTCGAGCAGGCCGCCAAGAACGCGGGCGTCGCCAAATCCGTCGCCTTCACGCCCGGCCGAATGGATGCGTCGCAGGAGCAGACCGATGTGGAATCGTTTGCGGTGCTCGAACCCGTCGCCGACGGATTCCGAAACTATCTCAAACGCAAGTTCTCGATCAACGCCGAGCATCTGCTGGTCGATAAGGCCCAGTTGCTGACGCTGACCGCGCCGGAAATGACCGCCCTGGTCGGCGGGCTTCGCGTCCTCAACGCCAACGAAGGCCAAAGCCAGAACGGCGTGTTTACCAAACGCCCGGAACAGTTGACCAACGATTTCTTCGTCAATCTGCTGGATATGGGCACTGAATGGAAAGCCGTCGCCAGCGACAGCAACCAGTTTGAAGGCCGCGACCGCAGCAGCGGCGCGATCAAGTGGACCGCCACCCGGGTTGATCTGGTCTTCGGTGCCGATTCGCGCCTCCGTGCCTTGTCTGAGGTGTACGCCAGTTCAGATGCCCAGCAAAAGTTCGCCGACGATTTTGTCGCGGCATGGGTGAAGGTGATGAATCTGGATCGCTTCGATCTCGCTTAATGATCGCGTTCCTTGCGCACTTGCATTTGGGTTCGTTTTCTAGACGATGCGTTTGGCGAAAATCGCCAAACGCATTTTTGTCCCTGGAGAAGGTAAACCTTGCCTGAACTCGATTCCCCCAAGACGCGTTCGATCACCTTTCGGAGTATTGGTATCGGATTGTTGCTGGCGATCGTGATCGTCTGTGTCACGCCATTTAACGATTACGTCGTCAACAACAGTTTCCTGATCGGCAGCTATTTCCCGCCCGTTTTTGCGCTGGCGATGCTGGCGCTGGTGTTGTTTATTAACGGCCCGCTGCATAAATTCGCACCCAAGGCAGCGCTGTCGCCGGGGGAAATGTCGATCGTCATCCTCATCGTGCTGGTCAGTTGCTCGATTCCCTCACAGGGTCTGATGCGCCAGATCATCCCCTCGATGGTTTCCCCGCTTTACATGAGCGGGCAGTATCCGCGTTTTGCTGAGTTATTGGAGTCGCTGGATTTGCCCATGTGGCTTTTCGCGACCGACACACTCGAAGGTGCCGCGTCGCGGGCGGAAGTCACCCAATTCTATTCGCGCGTTCCCCAAGGCGAAAGCATCCCGTGGCATCTGTGGATCAAACCCTTGATCGGATGGGGCGCGTTTGTCGTCTGCTTCTTCACCGCATTGATGTCGCTGGCGTTTCTGGTGCGATTTCAGTGGGCGGTCAATGAACGGCTGGCGTTTCCGATCGCACAGTTGCAGTCGATGTTGATCACGCCTCCCAAACCGGGAAAGGCGTTCAACGAAGTCTTTGCCAGCCGTAGTTTCTGGATCGCGGTGGCGATTGTGGTGGTCATCCAGGCCAGTGCTTTCCTCAACATCTATTTTCCTAAATCCGTTCCTGCGATCCCGTTTGGCTATGATTTTCGTCTCATCCTGACCGACGTGCCGTGGAACTCGCTGACGTACTGGACGAAACTGGGAACGATTTATTTCACGCTCTTGGGGCTGACCTATTTCACGCCGACCCGGGTGAGTTTCAGCCTGTGGGGCATCGCGTTGATCGTGGCGTTGATCCAGTGGCCTTTGAATGCGATGGGCAATACGTCGCTGGCCGGGAATGCGACGAGCGATCAGCACCTCGGTGCCGCGTTCGCGTTTCTGGGTGGGATTCTCTGGATCGGCCGGCATCATTGGATGGTGATTTTGCGTGCCTTGATCGGACGCGCCCGTCCGGAAGACGCCACCGGCATTTACCTTCGCTACCGACCTGCCAGCCTGCTGCTGATCGGCTCGGTCATCGGGATGGTGACATGGTTCATGGTAATCGGGTGCGTCTGGTGGCTGGCGTGCGCGATCGTGCTGATGATCCTGATGGCGCACCTAATCACCGCAAGGCTGGTGGCAGAGACCGGATTGGCCTATGTGCGTGTGCCGGTCGGGGTTGACCAGATCATCACCGAATTTCCCGCCACCGCGATCAAGCCCGTAGACGCGTATGCCTACGGAATCGGGCATTTCAACTTCATGCAGGCACCGCGGGAAAGCCTGCTGACCTTCACGTTGCACAGTTTGCAGACCATCGAAACATCGGGAATGTCTCCTTCAGACAAACGGCGCGTCCCTTCGGTGATCGCCGGGTCGCTGGTGGTGGCGTTTATTGCCTGTGCACTGGCGTCCATCTGGTGTTATTACAGCTACGCCGTGCCGATGGATGACGCTCAGTCGGGTGTCCTGAATGTGTTTGGAACGGTTAACTGGCCGAAGGCGTGGTTCGTGGATTTCCCCACGCAGGTCGCCGACGGGCAGTTCCCAGCAAAACAGGAGAGCACCTTCCTGCATATCGGCATTGGGATCGGAATTACGATCTTCCTACAGGCGATGACCTGGCGCTTCGCGGGCTGGCCGCTCCTGCCGGTGGGATATCTGCTGTGCACCAACTTCTACATCACCAATGCGGCATTCAGTCTGTTTCTGGGTTGGCTTGCCAAGACGCTCATCCTCCGCTTCGGCGGGGCGACAATGTTCAATAATCTCAAACCGTTCTTCATCGGCCTCATCTTCGGCGAGGCGATTTCGACCGGTCTGTCACTGATTGTCACGATGCTGCTGGCGGTCAACGGGTACGACTTCAAGGTCGTGCGGTTCCTGCCCCAGTAACGCTTACACCTGCAGCATATCGATCGCGATCCGTGCGACATTCATTGACGCGCCGCGTTGATCGAGCGGCTCAATGAGCGTCCGAAGATCGCGGCGCATTTGCTCCAACAGATGCGGGTTCTCCAGCATTTTCAGCGCCTGATTCGCAACCGGAGCGGCGTTCCCGTTCCACGGAATAAACTCCGGCACCAGTTCGATATTTCCCGCCAGGATATTGACCATCGCGATCTTAGGCGTTTTGATCAAAAACTGCCCCGCCGCCTTCCAGAGGAGGGTGTTGATGCGATAGACAACGATCATCGGCACCGCGTAGGCGGCGACATGCACGGTGCTGGTTCCGCTCTTGCACAGCACCAGATCACACTGGGGGACAAAATCATCGAATGCGTTTTGTCGCACTTGCACTTGCAGCGGCGTTGCATCGGTCGCCTGTTTGATCTGCTGTTGCACCAGCGCGTGCCCCGCCGGGGTTGTGGGGACCAAATATCGCACGTTCGGGTATTTGTTGGCGATGATCCGCATCACTTCGATCAACCCGGGCAGATTTTCCCTGACTTCGCTCTTTCGCGACCCCGCCACCACGCCGATGACCGGCGGGGAATCGGGGAACCGCACTTTGGGCATTTTCTCAAATCGATCCGCCGGGACATGATCAAACAGCGGGTGGCCAACAAACGTCGTCGCCACCCCGCGATCATTGAACCATTTTTCTTCGAAGGGAAAAATACACGCCAACCGATCGACTCGGGCACGCACCTGTTTGATACGCCCTTCGCGACTGGCCCATAGTTGCGGCGCGACAAAATACAGCACCGGAATGCCACGACTTTTGGCCAGCTTGGCGAATCGCAGGTTAAATCCGGACGAATCGACACATATATGCAGGTCCGGCTTTTGATCTGATCGATAGCGCTCGGATAACCACCGCTCGAGGCGGCGAATCTCATTAATCCGTTTGACCGCATGTAAAGTCATGGCGGCGTTGGTGGTGGTTTCAAAATGCACCGTCGCGCCCGCTTCTGCCATCCCCGGCCCGCCGATGCCTTCGATGATCAGGGTCGGATCAATCTCCTTCAGGGCACGCACCACCCCCGCAGCATGGTTATCCCCGCTGACCTCCCCCACCGTGATAAATATCCGCTTGCCCACGCCCCTGTTGTACCCGGTTCAGACCATCGACTCCATTTAACCCACCATTGGACGGAACGTGGTAACGGTTACAATGTCAATATGCTTCCCCAATGGTCCAATCTCGGCTGCATCGTCATCGGCATGATTCATCTGCCCCCGCTGCCCGGTTCGCCTCGATTTGCCGGTGACCTGCGGGGCATTCGCGACGCGGTCCTGCGCGATGTCGATGCGTTGGTGTCGGCAGGCGTTCACGGGCTGATGATCGAAAACTTCGGAGATGTCCCGTTCTACAAATCCGCACTCTCCCCCGCCACCGTCGCACACATGACGCACCTGGCGACCCATGTGCGACTTCAGACCGACTTGCCCATCGGCATCAATTGCCTGCGCAATGATGGCTGCAGTGCGATCGCGATCGCACACGCCTGCGAGGCGCAGTTTGTTCGGGTCAATGTGTTGTCAGGGGTGCGAGTCACCGATCAGGGCGTGATCGAGGGCGTCGCCGCCGACCTGATGCGACTACGCCATTCTCTCGGTGCCGATGCGATCAAGGTCTTTGCCGATGTGGATGTGAAACATTCGGCCCCGCTGGCGTCGATCGATTTGGAGCACGAGATCGACGAC
>JBGSMH010000001.1:0-5464 GCA_041740275.1 Phycisphaerae bacterium | reverse complement strand
GAGCGTAGAAGCCATGGGCTGGTAGCCCATGCCACAGAGATGCAATGGACTTTGTCGTCAAACATTCTTATCTGATCCCGCTGCTACCGCTGCTCGGCGCGCTGGTGGCGGGATTGTTGGGCGCGAAATGGCTCAAGCAGCACTCGCACTGGCCGATCTGGCTGGGCGTGGGTGCGTCGGCGGTGATGGCGATCGCTTTGCTCGGTGACATGCTGCTCACCAGCGACCGCATGTCGCTCAACGAGAACGGACTCGACAACTCTTTCGCACTGGCGCCGGGGCCGATCTACTACATCAGCCACTGGTTCACCTGGATCAGTGCCGGTGATGCCCCAACGGGCATATTTAATGTTGCCGCCGGGGCGTTTTTGGACCCGCTGACGGCGGTCATGCTGACGGTGGTTTGCGGCATCGGATTCTTAATTGCCGTATTCTCAAAGGGTTACATGCACGGGGAGGCGGGGTATTTCCGCTTCTTTGCCTACATCGGGTTGTTCATTTTTGCGATGAGCATGTTGGTGATGGGCGACAACCTGATCATGCTCTACCTGGGCTGGGAAGGTGTTGGCCTCTGCTCGTACCTGCTGATCGGCTATTACTACGACAAGCCCGCCGCTCGCGAGGCGGCCAAGAAGGCGTTTATCGTCAACCGCATCGGCGACCTGGGCTTTGCCGTCGGGATTCTGTTGACGTTTTATTGCTTCGGCACGGTGAGCTTTTTCGGCAACTACGTCGGCCCAGAAGCTTTCCCGGGGGTGACCGACCGTACGACCTACGATATCACGATGAGTGGTGAGAACGGTCGACTGGTTCCGGGTATCTTTACTGCCGCCAGCGATGCCGAAGCTTCCGCCGTCGCGGATAAGATGGCCGCATCGGCAAGAGCACACAGTGGCGAAGATCTGAAGTTGGTCTCGGTTGAGCCTCGTGTGCCCGGTTTCCTGCAAAAAATGCTCGCCGGTGCCGCGAATCCCGGGACTGAGCATCTGGTTTGGGCGATCCCGTTTTTCCTGATGATCGGGGCGTTTGGTAAGAGCGCCCAGTTCCCGCTGTATGTCTGGTTGCCTGACGCGATGGAAGGCCCGACGCCCGTGTCGGCGTTGATCCATGCCGCAACCATGGTGACGGCAGGGGTTTACATGATCGTGCGGCTCTCGCCGATGTTCGTCGGCAACGAACCGGCGATGATGACCATCGCGATCGTCGGGGCGTTTACCGCACTCTGGGCCGGGCTGATCGCACTGCGGCAGACCGATCTGAAGAAGGTCTTCGCCTACTCCACCGTCAGCCAACTCGGTTTTATGTTCGTCGGCGTGGCGGTGCTGTCGCCGGTGGCGGCGATCTTTCACCTCGTTACACACGCGTTTTTCAAAGCACTCTTGTTCCTCTCCTCCGGCGTGGTCATGCACGCCACCGGCGGAGAGTTGGACATGCGCAAAATGTCAGGCCTGAAAAGGTTGCTGCCCAAGACGCGAATCCTGATGCTGATCGGGTGTCTGGCGCTGTCGGGCTTCCCGCTGCTGGCGGGTTTCTGGTCCAAGGACGAGATCGTCCATGCCGCCAGCGGAAAAAGCCCGATTCTTTATGCGGTGCTTCTGTTTACAGCCGTCCTGACCGCCTATTACACTTTCCGACTCTATTTCCGGGTCTTTGAAGGCCCGGAAGTCATCCCGCACAATGGCCACGCTCATCACGACGCCGAAGGCGATCACGCATCGGAGCATCATCACAACCCCGAACCCGTCTCGATGATGCTGCCGCTGGCGATTTTGGCGCTGGGCGCGTTGTTTGCGGGCGTGATCAATCTCCCGTTTGATGTCGGGATCAAAGCCCATTCGCTCGGGCATTTCCTGTCGCAAAGCCCGTCGCTGATGATGGGCATGGAACAGGCCACCAAGCAATATCCGGCATTATCAGAGACCGACCAACTTGGCTTCGGCCATGCCCCAAAGACCGAGCACAGCTTTGATGTCGTCCCGCTGGTCATCGGCGGGGCAGCGGCGTTGTTGGGTATCGGGATCGCATACGTCCTGCACCTGCAAAACCGCCGCAAAGCGGACGAGTTGGCGAGCAAGATGGGCGTCTTTACCCGCGCCATGGACGCCAAGTTCTGGGTCGATGAAGCGTATCAAATCGCGATTATCAACCCGCTTCGCGCCATCGGGTCGGCGTTCTGGGCCATCGACCGGTATCTGGTCGATCTGATCGTCTTTTTCATCGGGTTTGTCCCGCAACTGTCCGGCTACATCGTCAAACGAACCACCCAACGCGGCTATCTGCAAGGCTACGCCGTGAGCATGATGCTTGGGGTGGCGGTGATTTTGCTGTGGGTGTTTATGTGAATGTGGAATGTGAAATCCAGAATTTGAAATTTGAGAATCTGAAATCTGAAATCTGAAATCGAAATTGACCTGAATCATGGCTGACACCGCACTGTTATTCATCATCCTCATCCCGCTGATCGGCGCAGCCGTGGCGGCGATGATCAAGCCGGTCGCGGTGGCACGCACTTTCGCGATGGTGATCGCGTTCCTCGCGTTTGCCCTGGCGGTCGTCATCGCACTGGCGGTGGAACACAACGCGCCGGTGCGGTGGGGCATCGAAGGCAACAACCCGCTGAGCATCCCGGAGATCGGCTTCGGCGTGAAACTGGCGTGCGACGGGATCAGCATGTGGCTGGTGCTGCTGGCGACGACCATCGCCCCACTGGCGATCCTGGCGGTGGGAAAAGAGATCAACGACCAATCCAACGCCAGCAGTTATTACGCGTGGATGCTGCTGCTCCTGACGGGCATCATCGGCACGTTCCTGGCGGCAGACGCGTTGCTGTTTTACTTCTTCTTTGAGTTAACGCTCATCCCCTCGCTGCTCTTGATCGGCATCTGGGGCGGTCCGGCCCGGCGCGAGGCGGCGGGCAAGTTCTTCATCTACACCTTCGCCGGTTCGGTCTTTCTACTGGTTTCGATCATCTACCTCGCGTCGCGCGCCGGGTCGTTCCAGATCGACGCGATTATCGCACTCGCCCACAGCAACGGTGCCAACGCACTGACGCAGACCGAACTGCTCTGGTGCGGATTGGGGTTGCTGGTCGGTTTCCTGATCAAAACCCCGGTTTTCCCGCTGCACACCTGGCAACCGCTGGCGTACGCCGAGGCGCCGATCACCACCACCGTGATGCTGGCGGCGGTTTTGGGCAAATTGGGCACCTATGGGTTGATCCGCCTTACCCTGCCGATCGCGTTTGCCGATCCGGCGGTCAATGAGTCGATTCGCCATGTCGTGGTTGTCCTGTGCCTTATCAGCATCGTCTACGGCGGGTTGATCGCGTGGGTGCAAAAAGACCTGATCCGACTAATTGCTTATTCCTCGCTGTCGCATCTGGGGTTGTGTGTGATGGCGATTTTTGCCTCCAACACGCTGAGCCTGCAGGGTGCGGTGATGTACATGCTGGCACACGGGCTTTCGACCGCCGCGCTGGTGATGGTGGTCGGCATGATCGCCAGCCGCACCAAGACGCGAAATATCGATGAGATGTCCGGGCTTTTTGCCAAGATGCCGGTGTTGAGCACATTGATGGTGCTGTTTGTGATGGCGTCGATCGGATTACCGATCACCAGCGGCTTTGTGGGTGAGTTTCTCAGCCTGCAAGGCGTGATGATGGCCTACGGGCTGGGCGCGACGATCATCGCCGCCACCGGCATGGTATTAGGCGCGATCTATATGCTGCACATGGTTGCCAAGATCGGGTTCGGGCCTTTGAAAGTGCCAGAAAATGCGGAACTGACCGATGTCTGTCCGCGTGAGACGGTTGCGCTGTTGCCGCTGGCGTTTGCGGTGCTGGCGGTGGGGATTACGCCCACGCCGATACTCGATTCTTTCAAACCCGATGCCGCGCGACTGGCGAAAATCGATCGCGCCGCCCCGGTCGCGACACCGCCCGCTGTCGAAGGATTTTTCGGACAATAGCCGATGACCGACCTGCTGCCTTACATTCTCCCCGAGATCCTCCTGCTTCTGTCGGCGGCGGTGCTGTTCGTGCTGGGGACGTCGACCAAGCCCACGTTCAAGCGCCTTGCCGCCGCGATCGCGGTCCTGTCGCTGATCACCGCAGCACTTGCTGCCGGATTGAGCGGGTTGGATGGGGTCGTCGTTAAGGATTCGCTGTCAGTCAGCGGTTTCTCGATGTACATCAAGGCCATCGCCTGCGGCATGGGGGCGTTGTTTGTGCTGCTCGCCTGGCCGACCAGTGCCAGCGGGGACGGCAACCGATCGATCAATTTCTCCACCGAAACCGGCGAATACTTCGCACTGCTGCTTCTGGCGATCACCGGCGTCTGCATCACCGCCAGTGCCAATTCGTTGCCCACTTTGTTTCTGGGTATCGAACTGGCGAGCATCCCGACCTATATCATGGTCACGATGTCGCGGCCGCAACTGGTCGCGCAGGAAGCGGGCATCAAATACTTCTTCCTCGGTGCCGCATCGGCAGCGATCATGCTGCTGGGGATGAGCTATCTGTTCGGCTTTACCGGGCAGATGGGCCTGACCGATATCAGCGTCGCGATCAATTCGCATCTGGTCGGCGGACAAGTGATGCCGGCGATGCTGCTGCTGGCGTTGGTTTTGATGGTGCTGAGTTTCCTATTCAAACTCGCCGCCGTCCCGATGCATTTCTATGCCGGTGATGTCTATCAAGGTGCCGCGACGCCCGTTACCGCGGCGATCTCATTTATCCCCAAGGTCGCCGGCACGGTCGCATTGATGAAGTTGCTTTTCGTCGCTGGCGGGGGACTGTGGACATTCGATCCACAATTCGCCAAGTTCCTGTGGATCATCGCGATCCTCACCATGACGGTCGGCAATTTCGTCGGTTTGCTGCAATACAACGTGAAGCGCGTGCTGGCGTATAGCTCGATCGCACACAGTGGATACATCCTGGCAGGCCTGGCGACGGTAACGATCGTCTCCAGTCCGCAATTGCGAACGGATGCACTGGGCGCGGTTGCGCTTTATCTATTGGTCTATGGCGTGATGAATACTGCCGCGTTCGGGGTGATGATGATGCTCCCGAGCCGATCCAGCGCCCCGGCGACCACCGCAGAGACTTACGACGATCTGGCCGGTCAGGGTCGCAAACACCCGCTATTGGGTCTGGCGATGGCGATCGCGTGTTTCAGCCTGATCGGCATGCCGATGACCGCAGGGTTTTTTGGCAAATTGTTCCTGATCAAGCCCGCCATTCAGTCCGGGCAGTCGGATCTGATCTGGCTGGCGGTCTTCGTAATGATCAACGCGGCGATCTCGGCGGCTTATTATCTGAAGATCGTCGCGACGATGTGGTCCAAGACCGCGCCGGACGAACACGAACTACCCGCCGAACGCCCCTGGCCGATCATGGCGGCGGTTACGGTGTCGGTCGCGGTGGTTTTGGCGATCGGGGTCATTTTCCCGCTGGCGGGGGCGA